>JBCBDF010000008.1:0-18435 GCA_038529875.1 Pseudomonadota bacterium
CGCAAGGCCTCAGGTCAGTTCTTTTGGCCGCTTGTATCACCGCTCCCCTCGCTGCGCCGGGCACTGCATTGGCCCAATCGGGAAGCATGGTCGCACATTACGATGGGCGCGGCAGCGAACGCAGCCAGTCCGTCCCCGCAGTCCTGAGCGGCGACGAGCAATCCTACTACAACACCCTATTCGCTGCGATTGACCGCCAGCAATGGGAGCAGGTCGAGGCGCTGCTGGAGGAGAGCGAAGGCGGATTGCTGGATCAGATTGCCCGCGCGGAATATTACACTCACGCAAACAGCCCCAAGGTAAGCGCTGAGCAGATTTCACGCTGGTTCGACAATGGTGTTCACCTGCCTCAGGCGCAGCAACTCGGCCGGATGGGCGCGAAACGCGGGCTTGAACGACTGCCCTCTTTCCCGCGCGCTCAGAACATGCGCGCCCAGCCATATGCATCGAAGCGCATTCGCCCGCGCACGATTACCGACGGGTCCCTGCCGGGCAATGTGCGCTCTGATATTCTCGATTCGATCAAGAATGACGATCCGGCAGGCGCGCACGCGCTGCTGATCGAAATTGACGAGCAGCTGAGCCCAGAGGCGCGTGCGGAATGGCGTCAGCGCGTCGCCTGGAGCTATTACATCGAGAACGATGACGCGGCGGCTTTGGCTTTGGCTGAAACGGTTTCAGAAGGGTCCGGCGCATGGGTGGCCGAGGGCAATTGGGTTGCCGGGCTTGCCGCATGGCGTCAGGGCCTCTGCGCGATCGCCGCCGAGGCATTTGGTCGTTCCGCAGACAGTTCTACCAATGTCGAGCTGACCGCTGCCGCGCATTATTGGGCGCATCGTTCGCTGATGCGGTGCCGCGCGCCGGGACAGGCGCAGCAACATCTGAATGCCGCCGCGCGCTATGACGAAACCCTTTATGGCCTGCTGGCGAATGAGCAGCTTGGCGTCAGACCACCAGCGGATGCCCAGGCCGCGCCATTTACCGAGAATGACTGGCGCACGCTTTCGCGCAATCCCAATGTCCGCATTGCCGCTGCGCTGACCGAGATCGGTCGCCCGGCTCTGGCTGACGAGGTGCTGCGCCATCAGGCTCGCATTGGCAGCTCAAGCGATTATGCAGGGCTTGCACGGCTCGCGCGCGAGCTTGGCCTGCCATCAACCCAGCTTTTCATGGCGCATAATGCGCCGCGCGGCATGCGATCCGACAGGTCGCTGCGCTATCCGGTGGCACGTTGGCAGCCGACGACTGGCTGGCGCGTCGATCCCGCCCTCGCCTTTGCCCATGCCTTGCAGGAATCGAATTTCCGCGCTGGTGCGGTAAGCCCCGCCAATGCCCGCGGGTTGATGCAGATCATGCCCGGCACTGCGCGTGACCATAATCGGCGGCTGAATCTCGGCGCGAGCTACGCCGATTTAAACAACCCCGAGGTCAATCTGGCCTATGGTCAGCGGCATCTTGAGATGCTGCGCGACAGCCCCGTGACGCAGGGCAAACTGCCGAAGATTATGGCCGCGTATAATGCCGGCCTGACCCCGATCAGCCGCTGGAACAGCGAGATCCGCGATTTCGACGATCCGCTGCTCTACATGGAATCGATCCCCTATTGGGAAACGCGCGGCTATGTCGCGATCGTGATGCGCAATTACTGGATGTATGAGCGCGCAGCGGGCGTTTCCTCGCCTAGCCGCCGGGCTTTGGCGGAAGGGCGCTGGCCAGAATTCCCGCAAATGTCTATCAGGCGCTCGGCTCAATTGGAAAGGTGAGGCAGACGCGATGGCAATTGATGAGGCGAAGGCTTTCACCCCGATCAACATTGCCATCCTGACCGTTTCCGACACCCGCACAGCGGCGGACGATACCTCGGGCGATATTCTCGCAGCGCGGGTCGAGGCCAAGGGACATCATCTCGCCGCGCGCATGATCGTGAAAGACGATGCGGGGCTGCTGGCCGACCAACTCGATGCGTGGATCGACGATCCGGAAATTGATGCGATTGTCAGCACCGGCGGCACCGGCCTGACCGGCCGCGATGTTACGCCCGAAGCGCTCTCGCGGATTGATGACGGGCGCGACATCCCCGGCTTTGGCGAGTTGTTTCGCTGGCTCAGTTACAAGACCATCGGCACCAGCACCGTGCAATCGCGGGCCTGCGCCATCGTGGCGCGCGGCACCTATATCTTCGCGCTGCCTGGATCGAATGGCGCGGTGAAAGATGGATGGGACGGTATCCTTGATGAACAGCTCGACAGCCGCAATCGCCCCTGCAATTTCGTCGAACTGATGCCGAGGTTGAAAGAGAAATAGTTCAGCTAACGTCATCCCCGCGAAGGCGGGTAGCCAGGGCGGAGCCACAACTTTAGCAAGCTGGATTCCCGCTTTCGCGGGACTGACACATAGTGACAAAGTCAACGCCGTTCTTTATATGTTCCGATCATGGAGCAGCGCAAGGAACAGCCAATATCGGGTCGCGGGGCGCAGTCTGCTGCGGTTCCTGAACGGTTTGGACTGGCGACTCGCGAAATGGATCAGGACTGGCGCGATCATGTGGCAATGCTGGCCCAAACAGCAGACGGCCCGCCGGTAAAACTGCGCACCCACGTCACCGAAGAACATCCCAAGACGATCCTCAGCTTCAACAAATCGCCCGACATTCCCTTTGATCGCTCAATCAACGCTTATCGGGGCTGCGAGCATGGCTGCGTCTATTGCTTTGCCCGCCCTACCCATGCCTATCACGATCTCTCGCCCGGCCTCGATTTCGAGACGCAATTGTTCGCAAAGCCCGACGCGGCGAAGCTGCTGCGCGCAACACTGGCAAAGCGCAAATACCGCCCGCGACCGATTGCGATGGGGACAAACACCGATCCCTATCAACCTATCGAGCGCCGCTATCGCATTACCCGCGAGGTGCTCGAAGTGTGCCTGGAAGCGCGCCATCCGGTTACCATCACCACCAAGTCTGACCGGGTTCTCACCGATCTCGATATCCTCACCGAAATGGCGGAGCGTAAACTGGTCGCGGTGTCGATCTCGGTCACGACGCTCGATGCAAAACTATCCGGCAAGCTTGAGCCGCGCTGCGCCGCCCCCGCCAAACGTCTGGCCGCGCTGGGGAAGCTGGTTGGGTCAGGCGTGCCCGTGCATTGCTCCGTCTCACCCATCATTCCCGCCATCACCGATGAATTCATGGAGGGCATTGTTGCACGCGCGGGCGAGCTGGGTGTTAAAAGCGCTGGCTGGATCCCGCTGCGCCTGCCGCATGAAGTCGCGCCGTTGTTTCGCGAATGGTTGACGGTGCATTATCCGGAGCGCGCTGGAAAGGTGATGAGCATTGTCCAATCGATCCGGTCGGGACGCGATAACGATCCCGACTTCTTCACCCGAATGAAGCCGAGCGGTGTTTGGGCCGACCTGTTTCGTTCCCGTTTTCGCATCGCGTGCAAGCGCGCTGGAATCGGGAAAGCGCGGTTCGAGCTCGATTGCACCCAATTTCGCCCGCCTGAGAGCGGTGGCCAAATGCGATTGCTATGATTAGGCTGCGCAAAACTGGGGGTTGAGACAGGGGAAATCCATGCATTGGACAAGGGCTTTACTGGTCGCAACGGCGATGTTCGGCGGCAGCGCGGCGAGCGCGCAAGATGCAGAAGTGTTGCAAAGCTTCACCCGCGCGGATCTCAAGGAAGCGCTGGTCGCCAATGGTGCAACGCATGAAGATGCAGAGACCGGGCGTAACATAAGTATCACGTTCAACGGGGGAATTCGCGGCGATGGCCTGTTGCTGGCCTGCGAGGACGAGGAGACCGAGCGCGGCTGTTATGGCACTTCGTTGCTCGCAACGTTTTCGGCCAAAGAGGGCACTTCACCAGAGGCTGTGACCGCTGCAATCAACGAATACAATTACCGCGAAAATTTCGGGCGTGCCTATATGAGCCCCGATGGCACAATCTCCGTGCGCTTGTACATCATATCCGATGGCGGGATTACCAAAGAGAATTACGCGCGGCAGATCGGCCTGTGGGTCGCCTCACTGGAGGATTTCTTTGGCTATCTATACGGAGAGGAAGAGGAAAACACTTAAAGCCCAGCAAGGTAAATGACCAGAGCTGCAACGACGCCGATTGCGAGGGCGATGGTGGGATAGAAGGTCAATGTAAAACCCAAAGCGCGGGCAGTTGCGCCATTGCCGTATCCGATGAAAAACAGCATTCGACCGATCGCGAACAGCACCGCAGCCGGTACAACCGCGTTTCCCCATTCCACTGGGACAAGCGCGATCCACGCCCCGTAGACAATAACCGCCAGAACCAATTGTTCGAGAGTGTTCTGGACCTGATTCTGCAACCCCAAAGCAATATGAGAATTTTGACCATGGCTCGGATCACGATCGTCCGGCTCCAGAAAACGATGCCTAGCCAAGCGCGCGATTGCGATGGCCAATGTCGCTGATGCAATCAGGCTTGCTATGGCCCAAAGTGACAAACGCGCTTCGAGTGCAATTGGCATGGCAGGCAACGGTCTGAAGACGGCAGCAGCAAGCAATAGCGCGGCTGATATCGCAGCTCCCGCAAACATCGCTCGGGCTACCGCAGCCCTCTCAGTGCGATCTCTGTCCATTGCATCGTTTCGGCGATTGCTCACCCGAAGCCGTCACCGCCCTCGCCCGGCTTGAACCGCATCAGGCGGCTATCGATCAGCGCGGCTGTGCGATTGACCACCGCCAGTTGATAATCCGCGTCCTTGATCATCTCGAAGAACGCGCCGGAATTCGGATATTGCGCGACGAAGCCATCATGCCAGACCTTTTCATCCGGCTCTGGCCCGGTGACCATCGTTTGGAACGCACCGCGCCACACGATTGAGCCGCCCACCCGGCGAAAGATCGGTCCGCTGGTCTTGCCATATTCCTGGTAGGCGCGCTGGCCCGACCAGCCATTGCCGTGATGCTCGTGTCCCTCAGGATATTCCGCCAGATCGCGAAAGCGCAGCAGGTTGAGCATGTGGATCGGCTCATCACGCGGCAGGTCTTTAAATGCCTGAAAATTCGCTGGCGATGGATCAATGTAGGTCTGCATGTGTCGCTCTCCTCAAACTGCAATTTCGCGCCATTCACCCGGCGCCAACCCTTCGACGGTCCACTCGCGCACGCCCCAACGGACGAGCCGCAAGGTCGGTAGTCCTACCGCTGCCGTCATTCGCCGCACCTGACGGTTGCGCCCTTCCGATATGGTTAGCGAAATCCAGCTATCGGGCACATTCTTGCGATAGCGGATCGGTGGATCGCGATCCCAAAGCTCCGGCGGATCGATCCGCTCGACCCTGGCAGGCTTGGTCATCCCATCCTTTAGCTTCACGCCGCGCCGCAGCGTATCCAGCGCGGCCTCGTCCGGCTCACCTTCTAACTGCGCCAGATAGGTCTTTTCGACCTTGTAACGAGGCTCGGCGATGCGGGCCTGCAAGCGGCCATCATCGGTCAGCAGCAACAGGCCCTCGCTATCCTTGTCCAAGCGGCCAGCGGGATAGACATCCGGCACGTCGACCAGATGCGCGAGCGTATCCTCAATGCCCTCCTTACCGCCGGTGAATTGCGACAGCACGCCAAACGGCTTGTTCAGCAGGATCAGGCGCGAAATTGGCCCGAACTCCTTATACGCCTTCTAGCTTGTAGTCGCTGAACCGGTCGCGCAGGTCTTTCTTGCTGATCTTGCCGGTGGCGGTGTGCGGAATGTCGTCCACGAATTCGATCGCATCAGGCATCCACCATTTGGCGATCTGCGGTTCGAGGTGCTTGAGGATATCATCGGCTGTGACGTCAGAACCTTCGTTCTTCACCACGAACAGCACCGGGCGCTCGTCCCATTTGGGGTGGTACATGCCGACGCAAGCGGCCTCTGCTACGCCATCATGGCCAACGGCGGCGTTCTCCAGCTCGACCGAGCTGATCCACTCGCCGCCGGATTTGATCACATCCTTGGTCCGGTCGGTTAGCTGCAGCGTGCCATCCGGGTGGATGATCCCCACATCGCCGGTGTCGAACCAGCCTTCATTGTTGGTCGCATCTTCTTCCGCCTTGAAGTAGCGGCGAATGATCCACGGGCCGCGAATTTGCAGCGCGCCAGACGCCTCGCCATCGCGCGGCAGCTCGGTGATCATGTCGTCGAGATCGACCGTGCGCAGTTCCACACCAAAGATCGGGCGCCCCTGCATCGCGGTCTTGTCGACCTTCTCTTCGAAACTGAGTTCGTCCCAATCCCAGGTCGGCCCGCCAACCGTTCCGATGGGCGAAGTTTCGGTCATGCCCCAGGCATGCTGCACCCGTGTGCCGTTCTTCATCAGGCGTTCGATCATAAAGCGCGGGCAGGCTGAACCGCCAATCGTAGCGGCCTTTAGTGGAGGCAGATCGATGCCTTGCTTGTCGCAATACTGGAAATGCGCGAGCCATACGGTCGGCACGCCGGCGCTATCGGTGACCTTCTCGCGCAGCATCAGTTCGTGCAGCACCGCTGGATCATTGACCGCGGAGAACACGAATTTGATGCCCGCCATCGCGCCCGCATAGGGCAAGCCCCAACTGGCGGCGTGGAACATCGGCACGACGGGCAGCATCACCGAAGATCCGCTGAAATTGAACGTCGAAGGCTGGAGGCCCGATACCGCGTGAAGCACTGTTGAGCGGTGCTCATACTGCACGCCCTTGGGATTTCCGGTCGTGCCGGAGGTATAGCAGAGCATGCACGGATCGCGCTCGCCACCCTCGGCCCAGACATAATCGCCATCCTGCGCGCCGATCCAGTGTTCGAACCCGATCCCGTCAAAGCCGTCAGCCGGATCGTAGCAAACATAGTGCTCGATCGTGGTCCAGCGGTCGCGCATCTTATCGACGATGGGCTGGAAGGCCGCATCGTACAACATCACTTTGTCTTCGGCGTGATTGACGATGTATTCCAGCTGATCCTCAAACAGCCGCGGATTGACGGTGTGGAGCACCCCGCCCATTCCCGCCACGCCATACCAACTGACCAGATGGCGCGAATGGTTCATCGCCAGGCTGGCAACCCGCTCCCCCTTCTTGACGCCCAGCGCCTCCAGCGCCTGAGCCATCTTCAATGCATCGCTGCGAATTCCGGCCCAATCGGTCCGCGTTTCGCTGCCATCGGCCCAGCGCGTCACAATCTCGCGCGTGCCGGATTCGCGTGCAGCGTGATCGATCACGTGCGTGATCCGCATGGTCCAGTCTTGCATTGCTCCGAGCATGATGCGGTATTCTCCCAATGTGTGTAGCGCTTATGCGCCTGTTAGTTGCATTGCGGCTTTCATGCCCGCGCGCGGCGCGATTGGCAATTGGGTCTTGAAAACGGACTGAAAGCGGGCGCTTTGCTTAAGCGACGAGTTTCAGGTTCGCGCGTTTCCTGAGGGGTTCCAGCTCGACATTCTCGACACCGGGGATCTCCGCGATCCGCTCAGCAAGCTGACCATCAAGCAGGAATTTGCGCCCAAGCCGGACATACGCGTCCTCTCCGGACTCCAGTGCCAAACGGAGTAGCACCTCGCCGGGCGCCTCTTCTCCCTCTGCCAGCTCCAGCTTCAAGTGCTGGAACGCATCGGGGGCGGTTATATCCGCGCGCAGCAACATCGGCGTGCGTCCGCTGACGCTTGCGAGAGGCTTGGCCCCGCGCACGGTAAGGCGTGGCGGCTCGCCCGGATTGGGCGAATCCAGTTCGACGTTGAGCAGCAGGCACGCGCCCTCCGCCGCCCATTTCTCGAATTCGGGCACCAGCGCTTCCTCGAAGCAGGCGGCGGAAAACTGCCCGCTGGAATCGGAGAAATCCGCGCGCACAAACTCGCCGCCGCGTCGTGTACGGGCCTTGTTGACCCCTTCAACCATGGCCGCGATCACGGCATTGCCGCGCCCACCGGCGGGAGCGCCCGCCTCCATTATGCTTTGATAGGTGCGCGCGCCCTGGGCCGAGGCCACTTCACGATATTGCTGCACCGGATGGGCCGCGAAATAGAACCCGAAATTCTCGCGCTCCTTCGCCATCTGCTCGGTGCGGGACCAATCCTCTGCCGCCTTGAGCCGCAAATCCTCTTGCGGTGCGTTCTCACCGCCAAACAGACCCGCTTGCCCACTGGAGCGTTCACGCTCCGCCGCATCGGCAATCGCCAACAGCATGTCGGCATTGGCGAAGATCGCCGCGCGATTGGGCTCGAGGCTGTCGAGCGCACCGGCTCCGATCAAGCCCTCGAGCTGGCGACGGTTCATCGAGCCGTGCGGCAACCGTTCAAACAGGTCTTGCAGGCTTTCAAACGGACCGCTCGCCTTACGCTCCGCGACAATCGCATCCATCGCTTTCTCACCGACATTGCGAATACCCGCGAGCGCATAGCGAACACCGTAGCCATGATCGGTCTGTTCAACCGTGAAGCGCGCTTCGGAGGAGTTGATGTCTGGTGGCAACACAGCAACGCCGCCCTCGTCTCCGGTGGGATAGCGCCGCGCATCATCGACAAAGATAGAGAGCTTTTCCGACTGGTGCAGGTCGAAACACATCGAAGCGGCGTAGAATTCTTCCGGGTAGTGCGCCTTCAACCAAGCGGTCTGGTAGGCGAGCAGCGCGTAGGCAGCCGCGTGCGATTTGTTGAAGCCGTAGCCTGCGAACTTGTCGATCAAGTCGAACAATTCGTTCGCTTGTTTTGCTTCGATGTCCGAGCATTCCTTGCACCCGTCGACGAAACGCTGGCGCTGCGCGTCCATCTCGGCCTGGACCTTCTTACCCATCGCGCGGCGCAACAGGTCAGCATCGCCGAGCGAATATCCGGCCAGGATCTGCGCGGCCTGCATCACCTGCTCCTGATAAACGAAGATGCCGTAGGTTTCGGCCAGAATGCCTTCGAGTTTGGGGTGCGGATATTCAATCGGCACCTCGCCCGCCTTACGCTGACCAAACAGCGGGATGTTGTCCATCGGACCGGGGCGATAGAGCGAAACGAGCGCGATAATGTCGCCGAAATTGCTCGGCTTCACCGCCTTCAGCGTGCGCCGCATGCCTTCGGATTCCAGTTGGAACACACCGACCGTATTACCATCCTGCATGAGGTCATAGACGGCATTGTCATCAAGCGGCAGCTCGCCCAAGTCGATTGCGATCCCGCGCAGCTCAAGCAGGTCCACCGCTTTGCGCAGCACGGACAGCGTCTTGAGCCCGAGGAAGTCGAATTTCACCAGCCCGCTCGATTCCACATGCTTCATGTCGAACTGCGTTACCGGCATGTCCGAGCGCGGATCGCGGTAGAGCGGCACCAGCTTGGCGAGCGGCCTGTCGCCAATCACCACTCCGGCGGCGTGGGTGGAGGAGTTGCGCGGCAGCCCTTCCAACTGCATCGCCAGATCGACGAGCCGCTTCACCTCATTGTCGTTGGTGTATTCAGCCTTGAAATCCGCCGCGCCGTTGAGCGCGCGCGGCAGCGACCACGGATCGGTAGGATGGTTCGGGACCATCTTGGTGAGCCGGTCCACCTGACCGTAACTCATTTGCAGGATCCGCCCGCAATCGCGAAGCACAGCGCGCGCCTTCAGCTTACCAAAGGTGATGATCTGCGCGACGTGATCTGCCCCATATTTCTGCTGAACGTAGCGGATCACCTCGCCGCGCCGCGTTTCGCAGAAATCGATATCGAAATCGGGCATGGAGACACGCTCGGGGTTCAGGAAACGCTCGAACAGCAGGCCCAATTTGATCGGATCCAGGTCGGTAATGGTCAGCGCCCAGGCGACAATCGAACCCGCACCCGAACCACGCCCCGGCCCCACCGGTATGCCATTGTCTTTGGCCCACTTGATAAAGTCGGCAACAATCAGGAAATAGCCGGGAAAGCCCATACCAACGATGATCTCGATCTCGTAATCGAGGCGCTTTTTGTATTCGAGAACCTCGTCATAAATCCCGTTCGCCCTGAGCTGATCGAAGGGCTGTCCTGCCTCTTCAAGCGCTTCGACCGAAGAAAAGTTCAGGGCCTCGACAAGCTCCGCCCGAACGGATTCGGGATAGTATGGCTCCAACCGCGCGACCAGCCCCGCGCGCGATTCCTCCGCGAGCATCTTCGCTTCGCCTTCGAGGTCGCCGGCGAGACTGGGCAGAATCGGATCGCGATAGGGCGGCGCAAAGGCGCAGCGCTGAGCAATTACCAGCGTGTTGGCCATCGCCTCTGGGATGTCGGCGAACAGCTCGTCCATCATCGGCGCGGATTTGACGAAGGCCTGCGCGTTGGAGCGCGGTCGATCCTCGTTCTCAACATAGGTCGAATTGGCAATGCACAGCATCGCATCATGCGCTTTGTGCATATGCGGGTCGGCGAAATTAGAAGGGTTCGTCGCGACCAATGGCAGGTCGCGGGCATAGGCGAGATCGATCAACGCTTCTTCTGCCTTGGCCGCGGCATCGTCTCCGTTGCGTGCAAGCTCAACATAAAGCCGCTCGGGGAACAGTCGGACAAGCTCATCGCACAGAGCATTTGCCGCATCCACCTGCTCCTCGGCTAACAACCGGGTCAAACCACCCTCGCCCGCGCCGGTGAGCGCGATCAATCCGTCGGTGTAGCCATCGAGGTCGGCCATCTGAACATGCGGTTCCAGCTCCAGTGGCCGCTCCAGATGGGCTTTGGACACCAAGTGGCAGAGATTGTCGTACCCGGCCTCATCCTGAGCAAACAGAGGCAGGTAATCGACGGTGATGCGCTCGCGCTCATCCGAACCCGGCCGCGCCACACCCAGCAAGGTGCCGATGATCGGCTGCACGCCCTCGCTCTTACAGGCGGAGGCGAACATGACCGCGCCATACAGCCCATTACGGTCACAGATCGCAATGGCGGGAAACCCGCGCTCTTTCGCCAGCTTCGCAATGGCCTTGGGGTCGATGGCCCCTTCGAGCATCGAATAGGACGACAGAACGCGCAGCGGGACAAAGGAAGCGAAGGGCATGGAGAACACTATGCTGTGCGGGCTCTACCGGGCCAAGCCTCAATCCACAGGAAACTGGTCCGTCATCCCGGACTCGACCCGGGATCCCGCTTTTTCATGGTTTTGGTCAGAAGAGAGCGCGACCCCGGCTCGGAGGCCGGGGTGACGTCTGGTCACAGCAGCTTTTCAATATCCCGCGCGATCGATGCCGGCTTGTCGGTCGAGCCATAGCGCTTCACGACATTACCCTCGCGGTCGATCAGAAATTTGGTGAAATTCCATTTGATCGAGGTGGAACCCATCAGTCCCTTTTTCTCCGACTTCATCCAGTCGAACAGCGGCGAGGCGTCGGGGCCGTTCACGTCGACTTTCTCCATCAACGGGAAGGTGACACCGAAATTGATCTTGCAGAATTCCTGGATTTCCTCGGCATTGCCCGGCTCCTGCGCACCGAACTGATTGCAGGGAAAGCCAAGCACTTCAAAGCCTTGATCCTTGTACTTCTGATAGATCGCCTCCAGCCCATCATATTGCGGAGTGAAGCCGCATTTGCTCGCAGTGTTGACGACCAACAAGACCTGGCCCTTCTTCTCGGCAAGGTCGAGTTCCTCGCCGCGATTGGTGGTCACTTTAAAGTCGGCAATGGTGGTCATTCGAGTACTCCATCATGCAGGCGGACCACGCGGTCCATGCGGCTTGCGAGCCGTTCATTATGCGTCGCGACCAGCGCCGCGCTGCCCTCACCGCGCACCAATTCCAGAAACTGCGCCAATACAGCGTCGGAGGTCGCTTCATCAAGGTTGCCCGTCGGCTCATCCGCCAGCACCAAAGTCGGGCGGTTGGCGAGCGCCCGGGCGACGGCCACACGCTGCTGCTCACCGCCAGAAAGCTGGCTGGGCCTGTGGGTCAGGCGATGTTTGAGACCCAGCGCCTCGAGCAGCTTTTGCGCGCGCGCATCCGCTTCGGAGCGCGCCGAGCCCGCCACCATTTGCGGCATCACGACGTTTTCCAACGCGTTAAAGTCGGGCAGTAAGTGGTGGAATTGATAGACAAAGCCCAGATGCTCGCGGCGAATCTTTGTCCGTCCATCTGTGGGGAGCTTGCTCGCTTCGATCCCAGCAATCGCGATCGAGCCTTCAAACCCGCCTTCGAGTAAACCAACCGCCTGCAACATGGTCGATTTGCCAGAGCCTGATGGCCCCAGCAAGGCGACAATCTCGCCCGGCATAATGTCGAGATCGATCCCACGCAGCACTTCGATAGTCTGATCGCCTTGGGTGAAGCTGCGTTTCAAACCCATCAGCGAAGCGATTGCCTGGGTCTGTGCATCACTCATAGCGCAGCACCTGCACCGGATCGGTGCTCGCCGCCTTGAGCGCGGGGTAAAGCGTCGCAAGGAAGCTGAGGATCAGCGCCAGCGCAACAATACCCGCCACTTCCCATGGGTCGGTGCGCGATGGCAGGGTTGAGAGGAAGCGTACCTCTGGGTCCCAAATCTGTGCACCAGTCGACCAGGCGATAAATTGCACTATCGGTTCGCGGAAGAACAGGATGATGAAGCCGAGCGCCAGCCCGGCAGCTGTGCCGATCACACCGACCGTCGAGCCGGTAGTCACGAAGATTTTGAGCAGGCTGCGCCGGGTTGCACCCATCGTGCGCATTATGGCGATATCGCGCGTCTTCGCACGCACCAGCATCACCAGGCTCGAAAGAATGTTAAATGCGGCGACGAGAACCATAAAACTCAGCGCAAAAAACATCGCGACACGTTCCACCTGTAACGCCTCAAACAGGGTTGAGTTGATGGTTTTCCAGTCGGAAACGACAGCGCGGTCTGCCAGCTCGTTCTTGATTGGCTCAAGGATCTCACCGACCCTGTCCGCATCCTCGGTAGTCACTTCGATCATACCGATTGTGTCACCTATGAGCAGCAGCGTTTGCGCATCGCCCATCGGCATCACGACGAAGGCCTGATCGTAATCGTAGATTCCGACCTCGAAAATCGCCGCGACTTCATAGCCGATCTGCCGGGGAACGGTGCCAAACGGGGTCGCGCGCCCTTGCGGGTTGATGATCGTAATCGTGTCGCCCACACTGGCGCCGATATTCTGCGCAAGCCGCACGCCGATCGCGACCTTGCTCGCACCCGTTTGAAGCTCGCTGATGTCGCCGAGAATGACCTGTTCACCGAGCGCATCGATATCGTCCTGAGTGTTGCCGCGCACCAGGATGCCTTCGACCCGACCGTTGAAGCTGGTCAGCAAGGGTTGTTCGATCAGCGGAGAGGCTTCGACCACACCGGGCGTTTCCTGAATGCGCCTGAGAGTGTCCTCCCAATTGTCCAGCCTGCCGCCGTAGGCTTGCACAATGGCATGCCCATTTAAGCCTACGATCTTATCGAGCAATTCCGCACGGAAACCGTTCATCACGCTCATCACGACCACGAGCATCGCGACGCTGAGCATAACCACACCGACCGATATCCCAGCGACGAGCGCAATGAACGCCTCGCCCTTGCCCGGCAAGAGGTAGCGTTTGGCGATCATCCATTCAAAAGGCGATAAAATCAAAGTGCTGCGGCCTCTGGCGAGTTCACACTGAACGCAGGCTGTAGAAGCGGGCAGCGGCAGGCGCAATGCGTGGGAGCGACTGGCCTGTGTGAAAAAGTGACCTTCATGAAAAAGCTCGGGTGTAGCCGCCGCAATTCACTTGTAATTGATCCGTAACACCGTCATTGACGCCGCATCCAGCAGCGCGCTCAGGCAGGATCGGCCATGAACTTCACGCATCCATTTCATGATGAAGATGGTGACACACTCCGCGAAGAGTGCGGCATATTCGGCGCCATCAATGCCGAGGACGCTGCGGCGGCCACTGCGCTCGGGCTCCACGCTCTGCAGCATCGCGGCCAGGAAGCGGTTGGCATCACCAGTTTCGATGGCGATATGTTCTTCTCCCGCCGCGGGCTGGGACATGTGGCAGAGAATTTCTCCTCGCAGGAAGCAATCGACGAACTGCCCGGCGCGATGGCTGCGGGCCATGTTCGCTATTCGACGACCGGCGGCGCAGGCCTGCGCAATGTTCAGCCGCTCTATGCCGAACTCGCCAGCGGCGGCTTTGCTGTCGCCCACAACGGCAATATCTCCAACGCTCAGGCCCTACGCAAGGATTTGGTCGGACGCGGTTCGATCTTCCAGTCGACTTCCGACACCGAAGTCATCATCCACTTGGTTGCGACTTCACGCTATCCAACGATCGCCGACCGTTTGATCGATGCCTTGCGTCTGGTCGAGGGCGCCTATGCGCTGATCGTGATGACGCCAGAGGGGATGATCGCTTGCCGCGATCCGCTCGGCATTCGCCCACTGGTGATGGGCAAGATGGGCGATGCAGTCGTGTTCGCCAGCGAGAGCGTCGCGTTCGACGTGGTCGGTGCGGAGTTGATCCGCGAGGTAGAGCCGGGCGAGATGCTGCAGGTCGACATGTCGGGTAAGGTCAACTCGATCCGCCCCTTTGGCGATCACAAACCGCGCCCCTGCATCTTCGAGCATGTCTATTTCAGCCGCCCCGACAGCCATTTTGCCGGGCACAGCGTGTATGAGGCGCGCAAGGCCATCGGTGCGGAGCTGGCCAAGGAGGCCCCGTGCGACGTCGATCTGGTCGTGCCCGTGCCCGATAGCGGCGTTCCGGCGGCGATTGGCTTTGCACAGGCATCAGGCCTGCCATTCGAACTGGGCATCATCCGCTCGCACTATGTCGGCCGCACCTTCATCCAGCCATCGGACACCGCGCGCCATTCGGGCGTAAAGCGCAAGCACAACGCCAATCGCGGGCTCGTGGCCGGCAAGAAGATCGTATTGATCGACGATTCGATCGTGCGCGGCACCACCAGCCTCAAGATCGTCGAAATGATGCGTGAGGCCGGTGCGAGTGAGGTCCATTTTCGCGTCGCAAGTCCACCCACGGCACACAGCTGCTTCTACGGGGTCGACACTCCGGAACGCTCCAAACTGCTCGCCGCCCGGATGGAGCTGGAGCCGATGCGCGAGTTCATCCAGGCAGACAGCCTCGCCTTCATATCCATAGACGGGCTTTACCGTGCGGTCGGATCGGATGGCCGGGACACGGAATGCCCACAATTCTGCGATGCGTGCTTCACCGGGGACTACCCCACATCGTTGACCGATCTGGATATGGGCAAGCACGAACCGGCCCAATTGCCCTTCACCGATCACAAGGCAGCGTAATCACATGACCCAGGACAAACCCCTTGCGGGGAAAACTGCGCTCGTAACCGGCGCAAGCCGTGGGATTGGTGCCGCCACGGCCAAGGCACTGGCCGAAGCCGGGGCGCACGTGATCCTGGTTTCGCGCAAGGTTAAGGCGCTGGAAGAGGTCGAAGACGCGATCCATGCAACCGGCGGCACGTCGACCATCGCGCCGGTTGATCTGACCGAAGCGGACGCTGTCACGCGCCTCGCCAGCGCCATTGGCAGCCGCTGGAATGCCCTCGATTACCTCATAATTTCAGCCGCCTATCTGCCAGAGCTAGGACCCATCACGCAGGTTGATCCCAAACATTTCAACCAGGCACTGGTGACCAATGTCGTCGCCACGCAGGCTTTGCTCGCCAGCTTCGACCATCTGCTCAAGAAGTCCGAGGCCGGACGGGTTATCGGCCTCACCAGCAGCGTCGGGGCCGACCCGCGTCCATTCTGGGGCGCTTACGGATCGACCAAGGCGGCATTCGACAACCTGCTTGCAACGTATGGCGCAGAGGTCGAGAAGCTTGGGAACACCCGTGTTGCGATCATCGATCCGGGTGCCACTCGCACCGAAATGCGCGCGCGCGCCTATCCCGGAGAGAATCCGGAAACGGTGAAAGCACCCGAAGTTGTGGCCGATCGCATCACCGAGCTTGTCGTCAGCGACTTCGAAACCGGACACCGCGAACGCGTCGACTAAGCCTGGGGCGGACTCCCAGCTAACCCTGAGGCCGGCAACGCGACCGGCTCTGGTAAATATCGGGTAACCATGATCTGCAATCGGCCCTTAACACTAAGGCACGATTTTGCACGGCGGACCAAACGGCAAAGAGACCAAAAGCTGATTGGATTAAAGGGACGCATGAGATGCAGACCGAACACGACCGATACTCGATAGCAGCGCAGGAAGATCGCTGCTCGCCGCGCACAAAACTCACGATTCCTGCGACTCTGCGGGCGTCGGGTGGCCGCGCGTTTCAAACCGTGGTGCACGATTTGTCGATCTCCGGCTTTTCGGGCGCATCGATCAATCGCATGCATGAAGGTCAGGTGTGCTGGCTCACCCTGCCCGGCCTCGAATCGCTTCAGGCGCAGGTCGTATGGTGGGACAATTGTGTCGTTGGTTGTGCCTTCGACGAATTGCTAAGCCCAATCGTGCACGACAATATCCTACAGCGTTACAGCAATGTCGGCGCTTACCGCAGCTGATCGGATCGCTGTGCCCGAGCAACTCTCGGGTCGCAAAATAGTCGCTTAATCAGCTTCGGCAATCTTGCCTGCGATATCGCGCCATTTCGCGCGATAGTCGCTGCTGGTTGCCGTTGGCCAATTGCCGACCACGGCAAGAACCAGCTTTTCTGACGGTACAATCGTGATTGATTGGCCGAATATTCCCTGCGCGCCATACGCATCGCCGGGATAGGTCCACCATTGATAGCCGTATCCGAACCCAGGCGCGTCCGTGCCGAAATCGACCGCTGGCGCGCCAGCTTCGGCAAACCATCCGTCCGGCACTACGCCCTCGCCCCCTTCAAGCGCGAATTGCCCCATGCGTGCATAATCGGACAGGCGTAGCGACAGGCAGCAACCGCCGATATTGCCGCCCCGCGGGTCGACCATCCAGAATAATCCGCCTTCAAAGCCAGCTGGCTCAACGATTTTGGACTGCGCATATTCTGCGAGTGGCAGGCCAACTGCATTCTCCACCAGCAAGCCAATGAGGTTGGTTTCGCCGGTTTTGTAGACCCACTTTTCACCCGGCTCCGCCTCGCGCGCAAGCGTCTTCATTTGCGCGACGATTGCATCCGGGCCGTATTCGACGACAAAGCGGTTCATCTGGGCCACATCGCTATCGGGGTCGGTGTAATCCTCGTTCCACGCGACACCGCTGGTCATGGTCGCGATCTGCCGCACGGTCACGCCATCATAGGCCGTCCCGGCGAGATCGGGGATGTACGTGGTAACGGGATCATTCAGGCTCGCAATGAAGCCATCGGCCAGCGCGGCGCCCAGCAATGTCGAGGTGAAGCTCTTGGCGACAGAGAAGCTGGTCCAGCGATCATCCGCGCCAAGGCCGAGGCCATAGCTTTCGTAGCGCACCTTGCCATCCTTCAGCACCATCACGCCCGCAGCGCCTGTGTCGGCTATCGCGGCGCGAATTTCGGCCTGCAATGCGGGGCTGAGCGCTAGGCCGCTGGGTAATTCGCGAGGATTGGTGGCCGCCGGCACTTCATGCCCCGCAAACCAGTTTTCCATATCGCGGAACCGGGCGGAACGGGTCGCATCGTCCCAGAACAGCACTTGCAGTTCTGATGGATCGCGGGTCGGCGGAGTGACCATCTGCACCGGCTCCATCGCCGCGATGGTCTCAACCGGGCCGGAATAGCCCGCCGAACAGCTGGCCAGGGATACGGACAGCGCAAACGCCGCTGCACCCGCCAGGACCGATTTACCGATGGTCATGTTCTCTCATCCCCCAAAACTTCCTCCGCACCGTTCTAGGGGCAGAAGCGCTATTAGGACAAGATCGGAGCAAATGTCTCGCCCGATCAATCGCCCTTCATCGCCTTGTACGCGGCCAGCGCACGCTCGCGGGCTTGCTTGTGGCCGATGACCTTGGCCGGGTAGTCCGTTGGCCTCGCGCCGTGCTCTTCCGGGTCGTGGATGTAAGGCTCGTCGAGCTCGGCCAGCTCGGGGACATATTCGCGAATATAAGCGGCGCTATCAAACTTCTCCGACTGGCTGAGCGGCGCCATGATCCGCACGAACATGTTGGAATCGACACCCGTCCCTGCGGTCCATTGCCAATTGGTCGAGTTGGACGCGTAATCGGCATCGACCAGCGTATCCCAAAACCACTTCTCGCCCTCGCGCCAGTCGATCAGCAGATGCTTGATCAGGAAGCTGGCGGCGATCATCCGCACGCGGTTGTGCATCCAACCGGTCTGGTACAGTTGACGCATCCCGGCATCGACGATCGGATAGCCGGTTTGCCCCGTCTGCCACGCCTTCAGATCACTCGCAGCGGCATCGTCGGAATGCGGATCGCGCCATTGCAGCTTGTCATAATCCTCGCGATAATTCTCGCGCGCATAGAGCGGGAATTGCGCAATCGCATTCTGGGCATAATCGCGCCAGATCAGCTCGCTTTCATAGATTTCCCAACCCTTTGAGCGCTTATGCTTGAACTGGTGCCAAATCTGAACAGGGCTGATT
>JBCBDF010000009.1:0-17303 GCA_038529875.1 Pseudomonadota bacterium
CGGTGGGAATGGTCAGGGGCTCGTAGTCTCCTGCGGCAAGGCTTTCCCAGCGACGCTCGAATTCTGGATCATCCTGAGCGGCGAGTGGGCCGGCGAACAACGCGACAAAAGCAAGGGCAAGGAGCTTACTTCGCATCGTAGAACTCGGTCAGATTTCCATCGGCGTCGCGCACTGCAAGGAGGTCGACAATGCCAATCCCGCCAATCGCGACGTCATTGGTCGCATACTCAATCTCGATACCTTCGCGTTCCAGATGTGTCCGGTATCCGGCGAGATCAGAAACGGGATAGCGCACCGATAGAATCCCGAAATTGGGCGGCGAGGCATGGGCCGACATGTCGCGGCCAGAAAAGCCTTCGAACTGCATCAGCTCGATCCGGCCTGTTTCACCCGGCAGCTCTGGCTGGATCACCGCCGCACGGCGCACCAGGCTGGTGGCGAGATTAGCGGGCACCGAGAAGTTGTTGGAGCGCGCCTCCGGATCGGTGAAAGGCGCATCGAACAGCACTTTGAGACCGAGCCTGTCGCGATACCAGGCGAGGCTCGCAGGCTGATCCCTGACCATCCGCATCGTGTTGAAGGCCTGGCTCAATCGACCGATCGGGAAGGCGGTGAAAGGTGGCGCCTCGCGTTCATAGAGCGCGTAATTGACCCCGTGCGGCCCCCGCACCACGACATTGACAAGGTCGGACCCGCCAAAGCTGAAACGATAGGGCTCGCTCTCCGCCCACCAACCGCGCGCGACGGCCGCATCGAACAGCGCTTGCGTATCATCGCTGCGCAGCATGATCGAGAATATGCCACCAGTGTCCCACGGGCGGGCGGCGAGGCGGATCGGGCGCTGGTTCTCTGCCCCGTCAAAGCGAATGAAACGGATGCAGCCGGTGGCGGCATCGGCTGCGCAGACCCGCTTGAATTCTGCTGTGATCGTATTGGGCAATTGCCAATAGGCCAGTTCATCGCCTGAGATGGTGCCCGCATGGGTTTCGCGCCATCCACCATCTTCAACCAGCCAGCCAGAACTCTCAACCAAGTTCGAAACGCTAACGACCGCCTCGGTCCATGGCGAGACACCGAAGTCCGAGGCAGTCTGCGCGGGGAGGGGGGAAGCAGCGGCGGCGGAGAGAGCCACTGCCACCACTGCTTGCTTTGTCATTAGAAGTCGAACTTTGCCCGCACCATCCACGTGCGCGGCGGGTTGAGGTAGCTGAAATTGGCAAGAGCTGATTCCACCGCTTCCTCATCGAAGCAGTTTTTGCACTCAGCGATCAGCGACCATCCGGCCACGCTGCTCAAGGTGAGCGACGCGTTGACGATCCAGCGATCCTCGCTGAACGAGCCGGACGCCGGATCGATTGGATTGCCAAGGCCCAGCGTGTTCGCCGGAAAGACCGTGCCGGTATTCGGGCCGGTCACTGCTTGGTCGAACAGCGTCACTTCGCTCGTGCCAACCTCGCTGTCGCTGCGCCAGTTCGCATTGATCGCCGGGGTCAGGGTAAGGTCGCCGAATTCGGCATCGTAGCTGCCGCCCAGCGCGATGGTGAAGTCGGGCGTGCGCACGGGCTCTGCGATCGAGCCATCGGGCGCGACAATACCCACACCGCAAGACGCCGCATTGTCGGTGCCGGAGGTGTTGGGGATCAATCCTGCTGTCAGCTGAGCGAGGCACGCGGCCTGCTGAGCTGCGACCGATTGCACCCCGAATTCATCCAGCGCCGGGGCATTCGCGTCAATCCGATACTCGTCATCCTGATAGCCGAGCGAGGCGAAGATATTCAGCCCTTCGACCGGCACGGTGTTGAATTCCACCTCGATCCCGCGGTTGCGATAATCGGCGAAGTTACGGGTGATGAAGGCCAATGACCCGTCGCCGCGAATGAAGGCTGATGGAGTCTGCAAATCGCTGACATCGAGCCAGAAGGCTGTGACATTGAGCCGCACCAGATTGTTGAACAGCTCCGATTTTGCGCCCGCTTCATAGCTCCATGCCGTTTCCGGACCGAAGGGCAGCAATTCCCCCGGCGCCGTGCCGCGCGCGTTCCAACCCCCCGATTTGAAGCCGCGCGTGGCGGAGGCGAATAGAAGGATATCGTCGTTCACCGCGTAGTTGATGGCAAAGCGCGGGGTCCACAGATCGACCGACTGGCTGGTTGGAATGGCGCTGCCATTGGCCGCAATCAGATTGGCCGTATCGATACAGGTCGACGGGCCGAATTGTGCCGCCGCCTGACACAAGCCGCCGGCGACTCGCGGGCGATTATCCCGGATCTCGAAAGTCTTCTCCTCGTCAGTGTAGCGAATACCGGCCGTCAGCGTCAGTTGGTCGGTCAAGTTAACATCGGCCTGGAGGTATCCCGCCCATGCCTCTGCGGTGTTCTTCAGCGTCCGATCAGCCAGGACCAGCGGAAATCCGTCTGGCGGTGGTCCGCCCGGCCCGAGATTGAGCGAGAAGATGTCGCCGAAATCGGTCTTGTTATCCTCGTAGAAGTAATACACCCCGCCGACCAAATCGATCAAACCATCGGCGACGGAGCCGGTGAACTTGATTTCCTGGGTAAATTGCGTGTGCTGGCCGTCATTGGAGATGGTGAAACCGCCAAAGGTAAAGCCGGTAACCGGCGGGATCGGGTTCGAGGTGCTGGGAAGCCCGCGACCGTCAGCGAAATCAAGCGCAAATTCCTGATTGATATTCACGAAACCGGTGATGAAATTGACGTCCCAATTGTCCGACAGGCCAATCTCGAGATTGGATGAGATGAAGTCCAACGTTGTCTCGCTGCCCAGCCCGAAATCATTTTTGTCGCCGGTCAGAAGTGGGCCGAAAACACCGCTGGTAAACGTGCCGCCGGAAGTCAGGCCGGTTGCCGTGAAGCGCCCGCTGCAGTTCGTCGGATCGGTCGGATCACAATCGAAATTCAGCAAATTTGCGGCATCGGCATAGGTGTGGATGTAAGAGCCAGTCCAACGGGCGGAATCCGACAATTCGCCGCGCAGGCCCAGGCGGGCGCCCCAGCCATCGTTCTCGTTTGTGCGCTCGCCGGTCAGGTTGTTGATGGCGTAGCCTTCATCATCCTGCCAATAGCCGGAGACCTTGACCGCGAACGTATCGGCTAGCGGAATATCGACCGAGGCGCGTGCCATGTAGCGCTCGTAACTGCCATATCCCGCCTCTACGAAGCCGGCGAATTCGTCGCCCGGCTCGCTCAGGAATACGCTTACAGCGCCGCCCGTTGTATTTCGACCGAACAGGGTGCCTTGCGGACCGCGCAGCACCTCGACCCGCTCGACATCGAAGAAAGACAGGTTGTTGGCGTTCTGCCGCGAGATGTAGATGTCGTCGATATAGGTGCCGATCGGCGGATCGAAAGTCGCAATCGATTCCGTATTGCCGACCCCGCGCAGGAAGTAGGAGTTGGCCGTGCCAAGGCCCGTGTTGTTGAGGCCGACGAGGTTTGGAACGAATTGCGTCACCTCCAGCGCGCTCGCGATACCGCGGTTCTCCAGCTCTTCCTGGTTGAAGGCGCTGATAGCGATGGGAACGTCCTGGACGCTTTCCTCGCGCCGCTGTGCGGTCACGATAATCGTCGAAACCCCGGTTTGCTGCTCGGCGTCTTCCTGATCCTGGTCTTGAGCGGCAACGCTCGTCGGGATTGCGGCCAGCGCTATGGCCGAAGTCATGCCGGCCAGTGCCAGCTTGGTCGAATTGCGCTGTTTCATACGTCTGAGTCCTTCCCTGGATTGCGGTGACGTCGGCATTGAGCCCGATCTGTAGTTCCGTCCTGCAATTCAAATTTGTCCGGACAACCTCTTGCTTGTCAAGCTGAGAAGTGCAATTTGTCCGGACAAATTGCACGAATGTGTCGTTTATCGTGCCGTTCGGGCAACAGTTTTGCGAAAGGGGCTGAAATGGCATTGGCAGACATGGCTTACCCAACACTGGTCTATGCGCACTTGCTGCTGTTCGTGCTGTGGCTGGGCGCCGATGTAGGTGTGTTCGTGCTGGGGCAGCATTTCCGCAGGCGCGAGACTTACACGCTCGATCAGAGGATCGCGCTGCTCAAGCTGCTGGTAGAGATCGATATGGTGCCGCGCAGCGCCTGGGCGCTGATGGTCCCGCTTTCGCTCAGCGTCGTTGACCTTGGCAATTGGTGGGATGTTCCGATCTGGCTGCTGGTTGGTGCGTGGGTGATTGGCCTGTTCTGGCTGTGGCTGGTGTGGGATTCGCACTGGCATGACCAGACCCCGCGCGCGGCGAGGAATCGCGCGATCGAGGGGTGGCTGCGCTGGATTATCGGCGGTTTTTACCTGTGGCTCGGCGGCCAGAGCCTGCTGGTCGATGCGCCGCTGACGCCAGACTGGCTGGCCTGGAAGGCTCTGATGTTTGGCCTGATCTTTGTCGCCGCGATCATGATCGACGTGAGCTTCAAGCCGGTCGGCGCGCAATTGGGTGCGGTGTTGGAGCAGGGATCGAGTGATGAGACGGAAATCCCGCTGCGAAAGACGATGGACAAGACGCGGATCTGGGTCTGGGCGGTATACTTGCTGCTGCTGATCACGGCGTTTCTCGGCAATGTGAAACCGATATTTTGAGGGCTCTGGAAACATGAGAGCCCGGTTGTGCAAAAATTTGTCTGGACAAATTATGATCGGTCGGCAGGATTAACAGATTGGGACGGATTACCGCTGCGTTGGGATTGCGGCGGCACAATGGGAGGACACAATGAGAAACGTCATTCGCGGCGCATTGCTTGCGGCTACTTTCATGACGCCTGGCATGCTTGCTGCGCAGGAAAACGGGTCTGAAGCTGCGGAAGAATCCGCAGGTCCGATCAACAAGAACGAGATCATCGTCACGGCGCGTAAGCGCGAGGAAAACTTGCAATCGGTCCCTACCAGTGTGGCGGTCGCAACCGCTGAGACGATCGACCGCCTGGGCCTCGATGATCTTGAGGACATTTCCAAGACCACGCCGGGCCTTATCTTCGACGATTCATTCGGGCGAGATGGAAACCGCCCGGTTATTCGCGGCCAAGCGAATATCCTTGGCCAGTCGGGCGTCGCCTTCTTCATCGATGGCATCTATTACACGGGCAGCTTGGCCGATTACGATGTCGACACGATCCAGCGGATCGAAGTGGTGAAGGGGCCTCAAAGCGCGCTCTATGGTCGCAACACCTATTCCGGCGCGATCAACATCGTATCAAAGCTTCCCGGCGATACCTGGGAAGGGCGGGTCCAGGCCGATGTTTCTGAATTTGATCGTTACGAGCTGACGGCAGGCATTCGCGGCCCGATCAGCGATGGCCTGTCGCTCGGCGTCAATGGCCGCTTCTATGATTTCGGCGGTGAGTTCACCAATCAGTTCGACGGCAACAAGATTGGCAAGCAATCCTCATGGTCCGCCTCGGGGGTGCTGCGCTGGGACGATGGCGGCCCGTTCACCGCGACCCTGCGCGGCTATTACAACCGCACCGATGACGGCCAGCCCGCGATCTTCGCCCAAGGAACCGAGCAGAATAATTGCTTCTTCGATGACGGCGCGCTTTATAGCGGCGGCGGTCGCTATTTCTGCGGTGTTATCGAGCCGGGTCAGATCAACACCGATTACACGCGGCAATTCCGCAATCCGGGCGATGTCGGGATCGAGGCGGACACGTACAACGTGTCGCTCCGGATGGAATATGAGCTGACCGATGAGCTGCGCCTTGTCTCGCTAACGGGATATAATGACCGCACGCAGACGACACGGACCGATGGCGATTATGGGCCGGAGAGTTTCCAGACGGCTGTGTTCGCTCGTTTTCCAGCGGGCGCTCCGACCGGGTTTGGTCCGGCGGGACCGATTTTCCCATTCGGCTTTGTCGGTTCGACGGTTGATTTCTCATTCGCCAATCGCAGCGAGACCAGCGATATCTCGCAGGAATTGAAGCTGATTTATGAAAGCGACGCGTTCGATTTCATCTTTGGCGGATATTACTTCGATCAAAGCGACGATGGTTTCTCAATCCGCGATGTGCCGGATGACGCCGCAGCGCGCGCAGGCGCAAGCTTTGGTGCTGCGATCGCCAATGAGAACATTTTGTGCGCAGCCAATCCAAACTGTGGCAGCGTCGCCCCATTCTTTGGGCCATCGACACCGAACGATCGCAGCGAAAACCTGCTCGATATTGAGAACATCGCTGTGTTCGGTGCCGTCAACTGGCATATCACCCCAGACATTAATCTGGGCTTTGAAGGGCGTTATTCCGAAGAGAAGATTTCGCAAATCGCGTTCGATTTCGACGAAGGCGATGCGCGTCCCACGCCGGTCACCGCAGATGCAACGTTCAAGGAGTTTACGCCACGGGTGACGTTCGACTGGCAGCTCACACCAGACAACTTGTTCTATGCGATTTATGCCGAGGGCCAAAAGCCGGGCGGCTTTAACGGACCATTGGCCATCGCGGAGGATCCCAATACACCCCTCGACATTTCGGTGTTCCAGGCGGAAGATAACAAATCCTACGAACTCGGGTTCAAGAATTCATTCCTCGACGGTGACCTTATCGTCAACTTGGCGGGATTTTTCACCGAGATAGATGGCTACCAATTAACCCAGAACATATCGGTTCCACCCAACCAGGTCAGTATCGTTACCAATGCCGGCGAAGCGGAAATCACCGGTCTTGAGTTGGAGATTGTTGCGCGTCCGGCAGACGAACTGACACTTACAGCGAACTATGCTCTGGCGGATAGCGAGTTTACGAGCGGGGTCGATGAGAACCAGGGCGTGCTCAACGATGTGCTGGACGATCGCGAAGTCAATTGCTCGACCGGCGATCAATTCCCCGATATCGATGGGTGCCAGAGCCTGTTCGGTTCGATCGCGGGTAAGACAATTCCACGTGCGCCCAAGCATCGTCTCTTTGCCGATTTGGACTTCCGTACGCCGATTGGTGGCGGCGATTGGGAGGTTTTCGCCGGGGCGAATGTCACACTAACCTCAAGCAGCTTTGCTCAGGTGCACAATGAAGCGGAGACGGGCGATTCCGTGGTTGTCGACGCGCGTTTGGGGGCGCAGAATGATCGCTACAGGATCCAATTCTACGTGGACAATCTGTTCGACGAAGACGCAGTGCAGCAGATCATCCGCTATGCCGATGCGGACGCGAATTTTCGCCGCAGCTTCATCGCTGGTCTGCGACCTGGGCGGCGTTTTGGCGTGATCCTATCAGCTGGGTTCTGACCAGAGCCTGCGGCCGAGAAATGGAGCCATGATAATCGGGGTGGGGGCTGACAAGCTCCCGCCCCCTTTTTTTCGATCAATGTCCGCCAGCCGCCTTCGCTTCGCCGCCCTCGGCTGCGCGCGCCTGATCGGTCAGCATTTTGAACTTGGTCCAGGTTGTTTCGTTGCGGCGCGTATCGTCTTTTGGCGGTGCTTGCTCATAGATCGGATAATTCGCCCGAATTTCATTCTTCAGAACATCGGGCAGTTCCTCGAACCCGCCCGGCAGCTTACGGCCCATCGCGTTGAACACCATCTGGCCGGGACGTCCGCCCATTTCCATCCATGGTGCCCAAGGGGAAATCCGAACCCAGCTGATCATCGGATAGGCAGTAGGCGTCGACGCATCGTAGAGGTCGCTCTTCAGCGCGGCGAAGTCGAAAATCTCCATCGCATGATACATGTTGCCGACGTAACTCTGATAGTCACCGGCAAGCGGATTGGGATAGAACAGCGGAACCTCGACCGGAATGAAAACGTAGGGGCCGGACTCGCTCAGCGTAGAGAGCTGGAAGGGCGATCCGTCGGCGCCGCGCGGGAAATTGGGGCGACCGTTTACCGGGTCGTTGTGGATCTGCATCACCGTGACTGTCTCGCCGGTGTAGGGGTTCTCCCATTCATTGACGACTTCGCCGCTTTCGGGATCGAGCATCAGCATGATTTCGCGGCTAATTAGGCGCCACCCGGTTCCCCGCTCCGGGTCGGACACTTCGACGCAGCGGCGGATATTCATCCCCTCGCCTTTAAACAGCAGCTTGTCGCGCACGCCCGGGCTGCGGCCATAAATGTTGCCAGACCAATGATAGACGGCGGGCTCATCTTCGGAGACGCCGCATTGCAACCGTTTGGATATTTCAAGAGCATCTTCTGGCTTGGCAGGGTCGAGCATTTGCGCAGCAGCGGGCTGCGAGGCCATCAGGACCGACCCTAAAAGTCCGCTTGCAACCAAAATCGACTTCATGAATTTCATCATTTCCCTCCCACACCGCGCTCGGACGAGAATTTGTCCGGACATTTGCGCAATTCATCCTTGACTTTAGATTTGTCCGGACAAATTGTGAAGTCTGAAATTGCCCGAGCTTCGGGTCGCCAATTGGAATAGTGTGTTAGCGTGTTTTCTGCCGCCAGCCTTTTGTTTGTTCCGGGGTCTCGTCCCGACCGCTTTATCAAGGCGCGCGGCGGCGGTGCGGATTTGACTGTGATCGATTTGGAAGACGCGGTTGCAGTTGAGGACAAGGCGTCGGCGCGACAATCTGCATTCGATCAGATCACCCAGCAGAGCGATGGCTGGGCGATCCGCATCAACGCCGTGACAACCGCGGCGGGCGTTCGCGATCTTGCCGCTCTTGCAGATGCCAGCGCTTTGCCGGAAACCCTACTGGTCCCGATGGTCGAAGCCGTGGCAGAGATCGATGTGGTCGCGGGCGCGCTGGGTGGCGGCTGTCCTAACCTCGTCCCATTGATCGAAACGCCCAAGGGTCTGCGCGCGGCGTTGGAGACTGCTTCGCACAAACAGGTCTCCGCCGTGATGTTCGGGGGCGGTGATTTCTCCGGTGAACTTGGCGTGGAATTGGCTTGGGAGCCCCTGTTGGCCGGGCGCCAGCAAATCATTCTCGCCTGTGCAGAAGCGGGCAAGCCGGCGATTGATGTGCCGTTTATCAAACTCGATGATGAGGCTGGCTTGGCTGAAGAAAGCGCCCGTGCCCGCGCGATTGGCTTTTCGGCCAAGGCCGCGATCCACCCGCGCCAGGTCCCTGCCATCAAATCCGCCTTTGCACCGAGCGAGGCTGACATTTCAGAAGCACGCGAAGCTTTGGCAGCGTATGAGGCGGGCGGCGAGCGCGCGATACGGTTCAACGGACGGATGCTCGAGGCGCCGTTCATCAAGAAATATCGCGCTGTGATCGCGCGGCACGAGGAGCAGGCAAATGCGTGATGGTGTAATCGAGGTTTCCCCAGGGCGCTTTCGCGAGGTTCAGGGGCGTTATTTCGAAGATTTCGTCGAGGGGCATGTTTATGAACATCGCCCCGGTCGGACGATCACCGATGCCGACAATGTGTGGTTCACGTTGCTGACGATGAACACGCATCCGGCGCATTTCGATTATGAGCTGTCGAAAGACACCGAGTTCGGCAAGCCGCTGGTAGTGAGCCCTTTCACAATCGCACTGATGACGGGAATGAGCGTCTCCGACACGAGCGGCAAAGCCATCGCCAATCTTGGCTGGGACGAGGTCCGGATGGTCAAGCCGCTGTTTGTGGGCGACACGGTCTATTGCGAGAGCGAGGTGCTCGAGAAGCGCGAGAGCAAGAGCCGCCCGGAGCAGGGCATCGTGACCTTCAAGACAATCGCCAAGAACCAGCATGGCGACATCGTCAGCCACTATAAGCGCACCGTGCTCGTTTGGAAGCGCGGCTTTGGCGGCCTCGACGACTGATTAACCCCCTAAGGAATTGACCCCAAAGGAACGAAGCATGGCTACCGCCGCAAATCTCGAAGACCAGATCCGCACCATCGACCCGGACGAAGAGCGCGCTTTCATGGATGCGATTGATCGCTGGCTGGAACGCGAAGTGATCCCGGTGATCCAGTATCACGACCATGGCGATATCTGGCCCGAAAAGCTGGTCGAGCAGATGGCGGAGATGGGCCTGTTCGGTGCCACCATCGGCCAGGAATATGGCGGGCTGGGCCTGCCAGCGACGACCTATGCCAAGATAGTGATGCGCATCTCCAGCTATTGGATGGCGATCACTGGCATCTTCAACTCGCACCTGATTATGGCGGCCGCTGTCGAGCGGTTCGGCACGGCGCAGCAAAAGGCAAAATGGCTGCCCAAGTTTGCGACCGGCGAAATTCGCGGCGGTTTGGCGCTGACGGAGCCCAATGCGGGCACCGACTTGCAGGCGATCCGTACTGTCGCACGCAAAGATGAGCACGGGGACTATGTTCTCAACGGCACTAAGACCTGGATTTCGAACGCGCTGAATGGTCAGTGCTTCGCGCTGCTCGCCAAGACCGATCCCGATGCCGATCCGCGCTATAAGGGCATGAGCCTGTTCATCGCAGACAAGCGGGATGGCCTGACCACGGGTAAGAAATTCGAAAAGCTTGGCTATAAGGCGATCGACAGCGCTGAGCTGATCATGGAAGACTATCGCATTCCGGCTGATCAGCTGATCGGCGGCGAGGAAGGGCAGGGCTTCTTCCAGGCAACCGGCGGGCTGGAGCTTGGCCGGATCAACGTGGCGGCGCGGGGCGTTGGCTTGGCCGAGGGTTCGCTACGCCTCGCTACCGAATACGCCCAGCAACGCGAGACGATGGGCAAGCCTATCGCCCAGCATCAGGCGATCCAGTTGAAGCTGGGCGAGATGGTAACGCGTGCGCGCGCGGCCCGGTTGCTGACGCTAGATGCCTCCGAAGCCTATGATTCTGGCGAGCGCTGCGACAAGGAAGCGGGCATTGCGAAATACTTCGCGTCTGAGGCGGCGGTCGAAAACAGCCAGGAGGCAATGCGCGTCTTTGGTGGCTATTCCTACTCGAAGGAATATGACATCGAGCGCTATTATCGCGACAGCATGCTAATGTGCATCGGGGAGGGGACCAACGAAATGCAGCGGATGATTATCGCCAAACAGCACCTAAAAGAAAACCAGATCTGAGCGCGGCGGGCCGGACGCCATGCATCTTCCGCTCAAGGGCTTTAGGGTTGTCAGCGCCGAACAATATGGCGCTGGCCCCTATGGCACGATGCATCTCGCGCAATTGGGCGCGGAGGTGATCAAGATTGAGCCGCCGCGCAAGGATGGAAAAGGCGGGGGCGATACCGCGCGCGCGGTCGGCCCGCATTTCCTGCGCGATGGTGAAAGCCTTTACTTCCAAAGCTTCAATCTCAACAAGCGCTCGCTCACGCTCGATTTGCGCAGCGAGGAAGGGCGGCAGATTTTTCGCGATCTGGTAGCTACCAGCCATGTTGTTGCCAACAATATGCGCGGTGATTTGCCGGAGAAACTTGGGCTTAATTATGGTGCGCTGAAAGACATCAATCCGGCGATTATCTGCGCGCATCTGTCTGCCTATGGCCGCGATAATGAACGGGCGAAATGGCCGGGATACGATTACCTGATGCAGGCCGAAGCGGGCTATTGCGCGGTGACCGGGGAGCCGGGCGGTGAGCCACAGCGGATGGGGCTTTCGATGGTCGATTTCATGACCGGGACGATCTTCTCCATCGGCCTGCTCGCCGCGCTCCTCGATGCTCAGCGAACGGGCAAAGGCCGCGACGTCGACACCGACCTGCTTTCTGCTGCAGTCCACCAGACGAGCTATCCTGCGCTGTGGTATATGAATGAAGGCGACGAGACCGGGCGGACCCCGCGTAGTGCCCATCCGACCGCTACGCCCAGCCAGATGTTCAAGGCATCCGACGGCTGGATGTTCGTGATGTGCCAGCTGCCCAAGTTCTGGGACATTCTGGTCGACCGAATGGAGCGTGATGACCTGCGCGATGACCCGCGCTTTGCGAGCAATACGGATCGGCTGGCGCATCGCGATGAGCTGACACAATTGCTCGACGCGGAATTCTCCAAGCAGCCAATGGCGCATTGGCAGGGTTTGCTGGCGGGCTATGTGCCGGTCGCGCCGGTTTATGAACTGGCCGATGCGCTCGACAATCCCTGGCTGGAGACCATCGGTATGCGCGACAGCGTCAACCATCCTGACCGCGACAATGTCCAAATCCTCGCCAGTCCGATCAAGCTGGATGGAGAGCGCCTGCCCAACCGCGCGGCGCCTTTGCTGGGGGCGGATAGCGACGCGATCCTGGGCGACCTTGGCTATGACGAAGCGGCCATTGCCAAATTGCGCGCTGGCGGGGTTGTCTAAGCGATTATGGGCAAGCTTTCCGGCATTACCGTCATCGACCTGACGCAATTTCTTCCCGGCCCGATGATGACCGTCATGATGGCGGATCACGGCGCGCGCGTAATCAAGATCGAGCCGCAGGCGGGTGATCCAGCCCGCGCAATGGAGCCGCGCGAAGCGGGTCAATCGGTATGGTTCGCCAATCTCAACCGCGGCAAGGAAAGCGTTGTCCTCGACCTCAAGAGCGAGGCGGGCAAGGTGGCTTTAGTGGAGTTATGCCGAGAAGCGGACGTCTTCGTCGAAGGCTTCCGGCCCGGCGTGATGAAGCGGCTGGGTTTCGACTATGACAGCGTGAAGGCGATCAAGCCCGACATCGTCTATTGCTCGATCTCCGCCTTTGGGCAGGAGGGCTCGCTCGCCCATCATCCCGCCCACGATATGGCGGTCCAGGCGCTTGCTGGGTTCCTGTCGGTCAATGATGGCCAGGATGGCATGCTGGTCGTTCCCGGCGCGCCGAGCGCTGATCTGGCGGCGGGGCTGACGGCTCTGTCAGCGGTGCTGATGGCCTTGGTCGGACGCGCGAGCAGCGGCGAGGGCGCCTATATCGATTGCGCCATGTTCGATAGTCTGTTGCCTTGGTGCGCGCATACGGCAGGCAGCGCGATTGCAGGCGGTGAAAGTCCTGTTTCCGCGCGCCAACGCTCGCTGGGCGGGGCAGGGTTTTACCAGGTTTACCAGACGAAAGATGGCAAGCATGTGGCGCTGGGCGGACGCGAGATCAAGTTTGCGCGTAACTTGCTGACCGCGCTGAGTCGCGAAGACCTTATCTCCCATGCCGAGCGGGAAGCGGGCGAGCAGGACGAGCTCATTGCGTTTCTGCGGGCGACCTTCGCCACCCGCACACGCGATGAGTGGGTGGAGTGGTTCGCAGACAAGGATGTCGCCTTCGCGCCGGTCCTCAACTTCCGTGAAGCCCTTGACGAACCTTACATTAAAGAGCGCAACCTTTTGGTCGAAAGCAGCGACGGTGCGCACCATCTCGCGCCGCCGATCCGCTTTGCCGGGGAAGATTGGCAGCCAGGGAAAGTGCCTGAATTGAATTCAGGGCTGAACGAAAAATGAGCCGCTCAGCTGTCGAGGTCGATATGCATCGCGTAAGCGAAGCGATCGCCGGGGTGATGGCTGACCGAAATTTCGTAAACGCTGCTTTCCGGATCGAGGTAGCACCGTATGATCCGCAGAACCGGATCGCCCTTGTCGATCTCAAGCTCCTTGGCTGTCAACGCATCGGCCGCGATCGCCTGGATATCCTGGGTAACGCGGCCAATGGTTACTCCAGCCAGCTGCTCGATCTGGCTGAACAGGGTGCCCGCAGCGAGATCGAGTTTGTCGACCGTATCGCCCAGTCTTTCATGGAAATAGGCGTCGGTCACCGCGATGGGCGGCGCGTTTTCCGCTTGCCTGCGAACCCCGCGAAAACAGCGCCAGCTGCCCGCCGTATCCTCGCCAATTTGCTCGGCGACGGTCTTCGGAAGATTGCCGCATGCCTGCTCAGCATAGGTAACCTCGCTATCGCGCGCATATTGCAGCAATTCGCCGACATTCGACAGCGGCTGGTGCAAAGCGCCGCCGCGTGCTGCCGCCGGTTGCACGATCGTGCCGGAGCCACGCTTGCGCGCAATCAGGCCCTCGGCCTGCAGGCGCTTGAGCGCTTCACGAACGGTAAAGCGACTGACATCGTATTGGCGGCAGAGCGCGGTTTCGGTCGGGAATTGCTTCCCGTCAGCATAGCGGTCAGCCAGAATGGCCTCGCGCAATTCACCCGCCACCTGCATGTAGCGCGGTGTTTTTCCTTTAGGCGGCGCAGCGGCTTCGGCCAATCTCAACTCCCGGTCCCGGTAACACTGTCATCAAAGAGCGCCGCTTTATGAGCGAACCGCTTCTCTCGCAACTTGCGCAAAGGCTAGCGCGCAATGTGCCCGAAAGCGAGAAAAAGCGCGCGCGTATGCACTTGCTCGATTGGCTCGCTTGCGTGGCGGGTGCGCGCGACACCGAGGCGGGGCATCTGGGAGGCGCGATTTCGCAGACCGGATGGGAGCGTGCGACCTATCCCGGCAACGCTTTGGAGATGGACGACGTTCATCGCACTGCGCTGCTCCATCCCGGGCCGGTGATCTGGCCTGCGGCGATGAGCATGGGAAGCGCGAGCATGGATGCGCGGCTGGAGGCGGCGGTGCGCGGCTATGAGGCAATGATCGCGATTGGCGCGGCCTTCGATGCGCATCACTATGCCCACTGGCATCCGACCGCGACCATGGGCGTGTTCGGTTCTTGCGCGGCGTTTGGGTCGTTGATCGGGTTTGCTCCGGTGGAATATGCCAATGCGCTGGGGAATGCCGGAAGTGTTGCGGGCGGGCTGTGGCATATGCGGCACGATGATGTGCTGACCAAGCAATGGCATGTCTATCACGCGGTGCGCACCGGACGCGATGCCGCGTTGCACGTGCACTATGGTGCGACTGGTCCGCATGCCTTGCTCGAGGGGCCGCAAGGGCTGTTTGCGGCAATGACTCAGGAGCCGGGCAGGTTGGCGAGCAATGCCGACGGCTGGCTAATCAACGAGGTCAGTTTCAAGCCTTTCGCCGCGTGCCGCCATGCGCATCCGGCAATCGATGCCGCGTTGCAATTGCGCGAAGCGGGCAAGCTGGAGGCGCCTTTCAAGGTCGAGACATTCAAGGACGCGCTGACATTCTGCGACCGGCCTGATCCGAAGACTGAGCAGGAGGCGAAGTTCTCACTCCAGCATGTGGTGGCGGTGGTGGCCGATGGACGCGCGGCTGATCCGGAAGATTTTACCGAAGAGGCGATTGCGGTGCTTGCCGATTTGAGGGCGCAGGTTTCAGTTGCGGAAGATCTCGAGATTACAGCACGCTATCCGGCGCATTTTGGCGCTCGTGTGAATGCCTTTGAGATTATCGACACGCTTGGCGACCCCGAGCGACCCGTTAGCGAGGAGCGCATAGTCGAGAAGATGCACATCCTCGCGAAATGGGGCGGCTTGGCGAAGCAAGAGGTCGAAAAGGCAGTGGATCTCGCATTGCATGGCGATGACGCCGCGGCGATTGATACAATGCTGGAGGAGTGGCTGGCATGAGCGCAACTGCCGACCTACTCGAATTCGCTGGAGCTCGGCACACGCTGCCAGACAATGTCCGCGCGGACGCAATCCGGCTACTGGGCGACACTATGGCGATTGGTGCAGCGGCAGTTGATGCGCCCGGTGAGAACGCGATCCTTGCAACTGCTCGCGCAATGGGTGGCGGCGAGGACGCGCGCCTGATCGGTACACCAAAAGAGGGTGGCGAGCGCCTGCCCGCTCCCGCTGCCGCCTTCGTCAACGGATACCGCATTCATTGCCTCGAATGGGACGCAGTGCACGAACCCGCCGTGGTTCACGCGATGAGCGTTGTCACCGCGGCGCTTTGCGCGGCGATTGATCGGCGTGTCCAAAACGGGGACAACTGTGACCCTGAAGAGGCGCTGGTTGCGCTCTCTATCGGGGTCGATATCGCGTCCGGGCTCGGCCTCAGCGTGGACAGCGCGATGCGGTTTTTCCGTCCGGCCGTGTGCGGTGTTATGGGCGCTGCTGTTGCGGTGGCGCGGATCGACGGTGCGCCGCTCGATAATGCGCTCGGCCTTGCTTACTCAAGCGCGGCGGGCACGATGCAGGCGCATGTCGAGGGCAGCGAAACCCTCCCGTTTCAGATCGCCAATGCCGCGCGCGCTGCAGTGACAGCGAGCGACCTCGCCAAAGCCGGGTTCGCCGCTCCCAAAGACCCGCTCGAAGGGCCGTTCGGCTACTACGCTCTGTTTGAGGAGGGCGAGCTGGCTCGCTACACGCGCGATCTGGGCACAGTATGGCGCATTGCCGAGGTCAGCACCAAGCCGTTTCCTTCAGGACGGGCCAGCCATGCAGCGCTCGGTAAGCTGAGCGAGCTGGCGCTTGATCCATCGCAGATCGAGAGGATTGAGCTTGCTTGCCCACCCCTGATCCGGCGGCTCGTCGACCGCGCCTATGCTCCCGAAATGTCACCCGCCTGGGCGCGGCTGTGCATGCCTTATCTTACTGCCTTGATGCTGACCGATGGGCGGATCGATCCGCGTCGTTTTACTCCAGCTGACATTGCGAACCCAGAGCTTGCCGCCCTCGCTGCCAAGGTGCGCCTGATTGATGACGGAAATCAGGATGGCAATGCGCTGTTCCCGCAGGCTCTTACGATCACAACCACCGACGGTCGCGCTAAAACACATGCCGTCGAGCACACGCTGGGCAGCCCCGAAAACCCACTCTCCGCAGAGCAAACTCAGGCCAAATTGAGCCTCGCGCGCGAGCTCGCTCCGGTCGATGCAGATCCAAGAATTTTCGACGATCCTCTCGCCTATTTCACGGACCCGAAATGACGTATCCGACTTACTTCGAAGCGCTCGATCATAAGCAGATGTTGAAGGATTATCCGATCGGCGATGCCTTCACCGCGCGCTATAAATCGATGAGCCGGGATGAGCTGTTCGCTATCCAGGATGCGCAATTCAGGCGGCTGATGCTGCGCGGTTGGCAGGTGCCGTTTTACCAGCGGCTGTGGAGTGCACAGGGGATTGAGCCGGGCGATATTCGCGGGCTTGAAGACATCACTAAATTGCCGGTTTACGATAAGAGCGATCTGATGGCGTCTATCGCCGAGCATCCGCCCTATGGCGACTTTCACGGAATGGGCGATGCGAGCACGCGCCCGCCGACCATCTTCCACACCACTAGCGGCACGACCGGCAAGCCGCAGACGCTGATGTTTGGGCCGAAGGGGCGTGAGGTTGGCAATCTGCTGGTCGGGCGGATGTATCGCTGGATGGGTCTCGCGCCCGACGATGTGGTCCATTCGGTCTATGGTCACGGGATGATCAATGGCGGGCACTATATCCGCGAGTCGGTCACGCACTTCACCAATAGTGTGTTCTTGAGCGCGGGAACGGGGATCGAAACCCGCAGCATCAACCAGGTGCGACTGATGGCCGATTTCGGCGTCACGGCAATCGTCGGCTTCGTCGATTACGTGCGCAAATTGGCCGCCACCGCTGAGGCTGAAGAGTTGTTCGACACAATCAATATCCGCATGATT
>JBCBDF010000010.1:0-17115 GCA_038529875.1 Pseudomonadota bacterium
TGCCATCCTTGTGCATCGTACCAATCGGTTTCAGATCCTGGCATCCGGCGAGCGCGAAAGCATCGCGCAAGCAAGCGATCTGCCCTTGCGCGTTTCGTTCGCACGCGGTTAGGTCGAACTCTTTGGCAGTTTCCAGCTTGAGAGTTTGCTCGCTCGGCGGTTCGCCGCCGCAGGCGCTGAGGAAGCCCGCTGCGCATAACGGCAGTGCAAGGCGTCTCAACGATCGCGCTCTACAATAAAGCGCGCAAGCGCACGCAGCATATTCGCTTCCTCGCCATAGGTGCCGAGATGCGTAACCGCTTGATCCACCAGAGCTCGCGCCTGTTCGCGGGCCTTCTCCACCCCCATCAGCGTCACGAATGTCTGCTTGCCCTGTTCTTCGTCCTTGCGCAGCGCCTTACCGGCCTTCGCCTCATCACCGCTCACATCGAGCAGGTCGTCGGCAATTTGGAATGCGAGGCCGATATCGCGCGAATAAGCCCGCAAGTGAGCGCGCCCCTCTGGTGGCACCTTGCCCAGGATCGCGCCCATCTCCACCGATGCGGCGAGCAATGCGCCGGTCTTCAATTGCTGGAGGCGCGTGATGGTTGGCAAATCGTATTGCACGCCCTCTTCATCGGCGACCATATCCATCATCTGACCGCCGGCCATGCCGCTCATGCCGCTGGCCTGACCCAGGGTTGCGATCAGCTCGCTGCGGGTAAAGGGATCGGAGCTCGTGCCTTGATCGGCGAGTATCTCAAACGCGAGCGCATGCAGCGCATCGCCCGCCAGCACCGCTGTTGCATCATCGAAAGTCTTGTGAACGGTCGGCTTGCCGTGGCGCAAATCGTCATTGTCCATGCACGGCAGATCATCATGGATCAGTGAATAGACATGGATCGCCTCCACCGCGCAGCCAGCGCGCAAGGCCGCATCACGATCAACACCGAACAGCTCCGCTGTGCTGACAAGCAATAGGGGGCGAACGCGCTTTCCTCCACCAATCGCGGCGTAACGCATCGCCTCCACCAGCCGGGCCCGTGTATCTTGGGGGACCGGCAAAAACGCATCGAAAACGGAATCGATCTCGGTCTGGACGCGCTTTAAGCCTTCCATCAGCAGATCGGTATCGCTGGCCACTTGCACCACAGCCTATTGATCCGGATCGAGCGGCTCAGTGCCGGTTGCTGCACCGTCGCGATTGGTCACGATCTTCTCGATCCGAGCCTGCGCTGCGTCGAGCCGTTTCTGGCACGCCTCTCGCAGCTTCTCGCCGCGCTCATACAGCGCAATCGATTCGTCGAGCGGGACATCGCCGCGCTCCAATTGCTGCACGATGGTCTCGAGCGCGCCGAGCGCCTGCTCGAAGCTCAATTGCGAAATGTCCGCCGAAGCCTGACTAGTCTGTTCCACGCGGGAACCATTACCCTCATCCATACGTCGGAGCATTGACCCGCGCAGCGCGCCCGGTCAAGGCCATCAACGAACGGGGAATGCTCAAATGAAGTGGATCATTGCGTACGCATCGGCGGCAATCGCCTTTGGCATATTAGACGCGATGTGGCTGCGCTGGGCCGGCCCCAACCTTTACCAGCCGGTGATCGGCGAGATCATGGCGGAAAATTTCCGCGTTGGCGCGGCGGCTGCGTTCTACTTCATCTACCTCGCCGGAATGGTATGGTTTGCGATCAAACCCGGCCTTGAAAGCGGCAATGTGATGACTGCAATTATCAACGGCGCGCTGCTGGGTGGGCTGTGTTACGCCACCTTCGATCTCACCAGCCAGGCGGTCTTCAAGGTGTGGGCAACTCACATAACCATCGCCGATATTCTATGGGGTGCATTTGCAACCGGCGTCACCAGCGGTATTGCAACCTGGATCACGTTGAAATTCGCAACCTGATCGGGCTTTAGAGGGGGCAAGTTTGTTTATCGGTCATTTCGCGCCGGCCTTTGCCGCCGCCGCAATTTCGCCGCGCTCACCGCGCCTTGGCACCCTGTTTGTCGCTGCTCAGCTGGTCGATTGGGGCTTCTTCGCACTCGCAATGGTGGGCGTGGAGAAAATGCGCGTCGATCCAGATGCCACCGTTATGGTGCCGTTCGACCTTTATCACATGCCCTTCACCCATTCGCTGCTGGGCACCGCCATCTGGGCGGCGGTCTTCGCGATCATCGTGATGGTCTGGCAGCGCAATCCCTTTGGCGGGATGCTGGCCGCTCTGGTCGTGCTGTCACACTGGCTGCTCGACTGGATTACACATGCCCCAGACCTGACCATTGCGGGCGGGCCGGAGGCGTATGGACTGGGACTATGGAATTATCCGCAATTTGCGATGCCGCTGGAGCTGCTGATTACGATCGGAGCTTTCTGGTTTTACGTAAAGCGTACGCGCGGCCCAATCGGCCCGCCGCTCGCTCTGCTAGCCGTGTTGCTGGTGTTCCAGGCAATCAACTGGTTCGGGCCAGAGCCGGTTGAGGCAGGCATGGCGCTTTATGTACAGGCGCTGTTCGCGTTCGGGATAGCCACCGGTTTTGCGTGGTGGGTCGGGCATAACCGCTGGTCCAAACGCCGCGGCGGCTTGGCGGCCCCTAGCGAGTGAATTACAGGGGCGTGCATGAGCGATTCTGCACCAGCCATCACGCCCGAAATTACACCCGAAGTAGTGGAGCAACACGGCTTCTCGCCTGAGGAATACGAGCAGGTGCTCAAATCCTTGGGCCGCGAGCCCAATATGGTTGAGCTCGGCATCTTCTCGGTCATGTGGTCGGAGCATTGCAGCTATAAAAGCTCACGCCTGCACCTGAAGAAGCTGCCGACCGAGGCACCTTGGGTGATCTGCGGACCGGGTGAGAATGCGGGCGTGATCGACATTGGCGATGGTCAGGCGGCGATCTTCAAGATGGAGAGCCACAACCACCCCAGCTATATCGAGCCATACCAAGGCGCTGCGACCGGGGTTGGCGGGATCCTGCGCGATGTCTTTACGATGGGCGCGCGCCCGGTGGCGAATGCGAATGCGCTGCGCTTTGGCCGTCCAGAGCATCCCAAGATGCAGCACCTTGTGAAGGGCGTGGTCGCCGGCATCGGCGGCTACGGCAATTGCGTGGGAGTGCCGACCGTGTGCGGAGAGACCAATTTCCATCCGGCATATGACGGCAATATCCTTGTCAACGCGATGACGGTGGGCGTCGCGGATACCGACAAGATTTTCTATTCCGCAGCCACCGGCGTGGGGAACCCGATCGTCTATGTCGGCTCCAAGACGGGCCGCGACGGCATCCACGGCGCCACCATGGCCAGCGCGGATTTTGAGGAAGACGCGGACGCCAAACGTCCCACGGTTCAGGTCGGCGATCCGTTCACCGAGAAGCTGCTGATTGAGGCCTGCCTGGAGCTGATGGCGACGGACGCCATTGTCGCGATTCAGGATATGGGCGCGGCGGGCCTCACCTCCTCCAGCGTTGAAATGGCGACCAATGGGAAGGCGGGCATCCGCCTGAACATGGACAATGTGCCGTGCCGCGAAGAGGGCATGACACCTTACGAAATGATGCTGAGCGAGAGCCAAGAGCGGATGCTCATGGTGCTCAAGCCCGGCAAAGAAGCGATGGCGGCGGAGATTTTCGAGAAGTGGGAACTGGATTTTGCCGTGATCGGCGAAGTCACTGATACCCAGCATATGGTGCTCGAATTTGGCGGCGAGGTCGTGTGCGACATCCCGCTCGGCCCGCTTGCTGCCGATGCGCCGGAATATGACCGGCCCTACCTCTCGAAAGAGGAATACAAGGCGTGGGCCAAGGTCAAACCGCTCGAGGACGTGCCCGAGAGCACCGATATCGGCGCGGACTTGCTCAAACTGATGGCCTCCCCTGCCCTCGCCAGTCGGCGCTGGATTTCCGAGCAATATGACAGTCAGGTGATGGGCGACACGCTGCAAACGGGCGGCGATGCCGGCGTGGTGCGCGTGCACGGCACGAAGAAGGCACTGGCGATCACCACCGATTGCACGCCGCGCTATGTCTATGCCGATCCGTATGAAGGCGGGAAGCAGGCGATTGCCGAGGCTTATCGCAATCTGTGCGCAGTCGGCGCGCGACCGCTGGCGGTGACCAACTGCCTCAATTTTGCGAACCCGCAGCGGCCCGAAATTATGGCGCAATTTGTCCATGCTCTTGAGGGAATGGGCGATGCATGTCGCGCGCTCGACTTTCCCATCGTCAGCGGGAATGTCTCGCTCTATAACGAAAGCAAGGCGACCGGCGGCGGCTCAGCCATCCTCCCCACCCCTGCCATCGGCGGCGTCGGCATTATCGAAGATTATTCGAAGATGATGACGATGGGGTTTAAGAATGAGGGGGATGCGGTCTATTTAGTCGGAGACCCAGAAGGCGAAGGGGTGACCCCGGTTGATGGGCCAGCCGTTGGTCAATCAATTTGGCTAGCAGAGCTACACGGCCAGCAAGATGGTGCTCCTCCAAGGGTCGATCTTGACGCAGAAATTCGGACTGCTGAGTTCATTCATGACATGCGTGACAGACTAATCATCAATTCGGTCCATGATGTATCAGACGGCGGTTGGCTGGTAGCTTTGGCCGAGATGGCACTATCTTCCGACAAGGGCGCGACGCTTCCCGGCGCTTGGCGGTATCATGACAGCTATCATTCGGCTGGTATTTTTGCAGAACACCAAGTCTGCTATCTCGTGACTGTACCGCAAATATGCAAAGCGGAATTTGATTCCTTCTTGCGGGATCGTGGCCCTTATTTCGAAGAACTGGGGCACGTTGCCGGAAACGCGATCTCTATACCGGCAGATGAGATATATCCCGAAATCAACGTCTCCCTCGCCGACCTTCGCGAAGCCCATGCCAGCTTCTTCCGCGACTGGATGGAGGGGTAGATGGCAATCGTCACCCCGGCGCAGGCCGGGGCCCAGGGCGGAACCACGAATGTTGTAAATTGGACTCCCGCCTTCGCGGGAGTGACGAAAAGCGACTGGATTGAAGGGTGAACCCACACCACCGCCCGTCATGCTGAATTTGGTTCAGAATCCATCGACTGCTTCACACTTATCGTCTCAGGACCGAGGATGGACCCCGGATCAAACAAGGGGTGCCGTAGTGCAGATAGATGGAGGGGTGATCCCCGGACCCGTTCGCCCTGAGCCTGTCGAAGGGCCGCCCTTCTTTGCACCCTGGCCCAAGAAGCAAATGCAGGGCTTCGACAGGCTCAGCCCGAACGGGGACTGATGGACCTCCTACAACCCATTCTCCATTATGGCGGACACTGGCTCGCGCCTTTCCTGATCGCCGCGATTATCTGGCGCGATAAGTGGCCGAAGGCTGGCCTGGTAATCGCAGCCGCCAACCTGATCGACCTCGATCACCTGCTTGCCGACCCGATCTTCGACCCGAACCGCTGCAGCATCGGCTTCCACCTGCTGCACAGCTGGGAGGCTGCCCTCTTCTATATCCTCATGCTCGGCATACCCAACTGGTGGGTGCGAGCACTTTCACTCGGCGCGCTATGGCACCTAGCGGTTGATTGGGGCGATTGCGGGATGCGGGCGCTTTAGGCCGCCTGCGGCTCCGACAGGCCGAGGTCCTCGGCCATCATTCCTTCGCTTTCGAGGATGCGCAGGCACTCGCGGTAGATCACCGGTTTGCCGATATTGAGTCGCGCGCGCGCCGCATCGATGTCTTCGCGCATCACCGCCTCGACATCCATATGCGCAAGCTTCGCCGCCGCTTTACCCAAGGTCCGCCCTTCCTTGATCGCGGCATAAAGCGGAGCCTTGGTTTCGCTCACCTTCTTGATCTGGCGCGCGCCAGCGTATGCAATGAACAGTATGCCGCCATTATGGTTCTGCTCAAAAGAGAACCCGAGCAAGCTTGCCTCGCCCAGCGCATCACGGCCATAGCCGGTCAGCACATGAAATAGGTCATGCGTATCGCGCAGCCGGTCAAAGTACCATTCGGTCAAATCTTTCGGGCGCGCCTCCGCCGGTGCCCATTTGTGGCTTTCCGCAACCAGGCCAGCCGCGCTCAGCCCCTCACGTTTCATGAAGCGGATATAGTGCTTGGCGACGCTGTTTTCATCGCAATCAGCCCAGCGATCATGGTCATCAAGCATCGCAGGAATATCCACGCCGCGTTCCAGGAAATCCTGGCCGGTTTTGGATTGAATGAAGTCCCATGCCTGGCGATGCGCACGCTTGCCCTTGGTCGCTTCGATAATGTGGAACACCTGCTCAGTGTCCTCCTTATCAGCGATCAGCTTGCGGAAGTGATGCAGCACCTTGAACGGATGAAAGCCGGAAATCTCGCGTTCCGGCGCGACCAATGGGCGATCAATCACATTCATAGCTGCCTCCTAGAGCGACTCATCCGTTTAGGTTCGTTAAATGCAACTTACATTGGTGTTAGTAAACTGTCTACTCCCCACTTTCCTTTACGGAAACAAATCGCGATAGAGGCGCAATGCGTGATCACGAAACTGTACCCTATTCGCTCGAAACCCTGCCCGATGATGAGGCGATCGCCCGCGCTCGCGCCATGCGCGACCGTTTGAAAGAGCGCAGGACCTGCCGATACTTCTCTGATCAGCCGGTGCCGCGTGAAGTCATCGAGGCCGCGATTGAGGCGGCAGGGACCGCCCCCAATGGCGCCAATCATCAGCCGTGGCACTTCGCCGTGGTCTCGTCACCTGAGAAGAAGCGCGCGATACGCGAAGCGGCCGAGGCGGAGGAACGCCGATTTTACGGCAAGGATGGCGATAAGGCGAAAGCCAGTGACGAATGGCTCGATGCATTGAGCGATCTCGGCACCGATGCCGACAAGCCGTTTCTTGAGACCGCGCCATACCTGATCGTGGTTTTTGCTCAGCGCAAAGGCGGAATCGAGGAAGACGGCAAGACGCAGAATTACTACGTCAATGAAAGCGTCGGCATCGCCTGCGGTATGCTGATCGCGACCTTGCACGAAGGGGGCTGTTCCACGCTGACGCACACGCCCTCACCCATGGGTTTCCTGCGCGAGGCATGTGAGCGGCCCGAATGGGAAAAGCCGCTGATGATTGTGGTGGTGGGTCGGCCGAGCGAAGACGCGACCGTGCCCGCCCATGCGCTCAAGAAGAAGCCGCTCACTCAGATCGCGAGCTGGCTTTAGATCGGGCTTAGGCCGCAACCGCGTCTGGTGTGTTTTCACTCGCAAGCATATTGTAGGGATCGATACCCTCTTCGCGCCAGATGCGGTGGCATTCACGATAGAGCGTCGGCTCTGGAATGTTGAGCGTCTTGCGTGCCTCGGCCAGATCCATCGCCAGTAACTCGCGGATAGACTGTTCGATCAGGCGTGGAGTGCCCTTGCCGGTGCGCTGCGCCTCTCGCGTCGCGCCCATGATCGGCGCCTTGCTGCGCCACATCTGCTTCTTGATGTTCAGCGATCCGGCATAGCCGATCAGCAAATGGCCGTGGCTCGGGCTCTGGCCGTGAGTGAACAGCAACACACATTGTTCGCCCAGGGCGTCGCGGCCATAGCCGGTTAGCACATGGAACAGGTCGTGCGTGTCGCGCGAACGCTCGGCAAACCACTGCACCAGATCGTCATATTTCGGGCGACCAAGGCTCTCGGCTTCCGCAACCAGTCCAGCGGCGGACAGGCCTTCGCGCTCCATGAAATCGCAATAGGCATGCGCCAGGCTGCCCTTGGGCGTTTTGCGAAGCGTTTCGTGATCGTCGAGGATTTCTGGTAAATTGGGTTCGGTGCGACGCAAGGCTTCACCCTTCTCGCTCAGCATCAGACCGCGAACGCGCGGCATGAAGTCCTTCGAAGGGAGCGATTCAAAGATTTTGAAGACCAGGCTGGTGTCTTCCTTATCCTTCATCAGCAGCCGGAAGTTCTTGATTGCACGCGGCAGCGAATATTTCGGCTCTGGCCGATCAGGGTGGCGGAGAACAGTGCCGTCGGCGGCGTATTCAAGAGAGGTGCTGGTCATCGATTCGGAGCCTTGCTTGGGTAGGTCTGGGCTGGATATTCGGGCATACTCACGCTTACTTACATTAGTGTAAATAACGCAAAGTCGGTTCCAAATCAAGACTTAAATTTCCTAAGGGATCACCCACTCAGTTTTCGGGATCCCGAATAGTGCCAGAATGCTGGTAAGATCGCCGCGATCGACCCGGCCATCCGCTGCTGCGCGAGCCATTGGCTTGGCGCGATAGGCAAAGCCGTAACTCGCCGCTTGAATCATGGGAATGTCGTTCGCGCCATCGCCGGTTGCGAGAGAAATCGCGCCCGCGCCCACGGTCGCCATTTCCTCTCGCAAGACCCGCGCTTTCGTGCTCGCATCGGTGATCTCGCCGACCAGCCGCCCGGTTAGTTTGCCAGCCTCCACGTCCAGCACATTGCCCACGACCCGTTCAAAACCGAGCTGCTCTGCCACCGCATCGGCAAAGTGGTGAAAGCCGCCCGTAACGAGCGAAGTGCGGCATCCCTTTGCGCGCAAAGTGACGACCAGTGTGCTCGCGCCGGGTGTCGGTTTGATCCGCTCCGCCAGGCACCGATCGATTGCGCTCTCTTCCAATCCGGCGAGCAAAGCCACGCGTTCACGCAAGGCAGCCTCGAAATCGAGCTCACCCAGCATCGCCCGCTCTGTGATCGCAGCAATCTGCGGCTTTATCCCGGCATAGTCGGCCAGCTCGTCAATGCATTCCTGCCCGATCATGGTCGAATCCATGTCGGAAACGAACACGTGCGGCAGGTCGATCTCGCCCGATGAAACCAGCATGTCTGTGGGCGCAAAGTATTTGTCGATAGCTGCGCTCACCGTGCGCGGCTCGCCATCGACGACGTTCAGTTGCAGCACCGTCCCGTCAATTCCGCCCAAGTCGAGGGCCTCCGCCGAAGTGATCGGCATGCCCTCCCCTTCAAGCGCAACGCTCGCCGCTTTAAGACGTGTTTCAAGCTGCGCTGCGTCTGCTATCAGCCGGGCAATGAGCAAAGGTGATACTCCTGATCTAAATCCAGTCGCGCTCATTGCAGGGCCAACCGCGAGCGGCAAGAGCGCGATTGCGATTGCATTGGCACAGGCGCTGGCAGAGCAAGGGCGGCGCGGCGTGGTGATCAATGCCGACAGCGCGCAGGTCTATGCCGATCTGCAAGTGCTCTCCGCCCGCCCCGACGAAGCTGAAATGGACGGGATCGAGCATCGCCTGTTCGGCGCATGGGATGGTTCGCAAGGCTGCTCAGCAGCAGACTGGGCTGCGCGAGCGATACACGAAATCGAATCGCTGAATGGCGAAAGCGCGGTCCCCATCCTGGTCGGTGGAACGGGCATGTATATGCAAGTCCTACTCGACGGGATTGCTCCAATTCCCGCTATAAATCAAGAGGTTCGATGCGAGGTCCGCGCCCTCCCCACGCATGGCGCTTACGCCGCCTTGCAAGTCGAAGACCCCGAGCGTGCGCTAATGCTGGAGCCTACGGACAGTCAGCGCATAGCCCGCGCGCTTGAAGTTGTCCGTTCCACCGGCACCACGCTCAGTGAGTGGCAAAACGCGAAGACCGGCGGGATCGCTGAAGACATTGCTTTGCACCCGCTGATCATGCTCCCACCGCGCGATTGGCTTTACGAACGCTGCGACCGCCGCTTTGGCCTGATGCTGGAACAAGGAGCAATCGAGGAGGTCGAAAAGCTGCTGGCGCGCAAACTCGACCCCGGCCTGCCCGTAATGCGCGCCATCGGCGTGCCGGAAATCGCGGACTATCTCGCAGGCGACCTCACCATACCCGAAGTCATCGCCAAGGGCGCACAGGCAACGCGCAATTACGCCAAGCGTCAATACACCTGGTTCCGCAACCAACCACCGCAAGATTGGATACGCGCCGAATCTCAAAATGTCGATATAGAGAATGTATTTGCATCATTATTACATTATTAATCGTTGACACGTTAGATTATAACTCATAGCAGGCTGCAATTCGGGCCCGACGCAATTTCGCTGCGCTGGGCCCGATTACTTGTTAAACAGTGCGAACATCTGCGGGTGCATCGCATCCGTTTCGCGGCAAAGAAGCCAAGTTCGAGGCAAAGAAGGAACTACCCCCGTGTCTGACACCCAATTGTCCGATACCCCCAAGCATGATCGCCAATCCGGCGCCGCCATCCTGACGCAATGCCTAGTCGATCAAGGCGTCGAGTTCGTCTTCGGCTATCCGGGTGGTGCCGTCTTGCCAATCTATGACGAATTGTTTGGCGATGAGCGCCTGCGCCATATCCTGGTGCGGCATGAAGCGGGCGCCGCACACGCGGCGGAAGGTTATGCCCGTTCCACCGGCAAGCCCGGCGTTGTGCTCGTCACCTCTGGCCCCGGCGCAACCAATGCCGTCACTGGAATTGCCGATGCGTTCATGGATTCGATCCCGATGGTTGTCATCACCGGGCAGGTTCCCACCGGCCTGATCGGAACCGACGCGTTTCAGGAAGCAGACACGGTCGGCATCACGCGCCATTGCACAAAGCACAATTACCTCGTCAAAGACCCGGCAGACCTCGCCGCGACAATCGAGGAAGCGTTTCGCATCGCAACCACCGGGCGCCCCGGCCCCGTCGTCGTCGACATCCCCAAGGATGTGCAGATCGCCGTCCCGTCTGCGCGCAATGCCACAAAGCTCACGGCGACCCATCGCTATGCCCCGCAATTGGCCGCGCCCGCCGATCAAGTGATCGAAGCGGTCGACATGATCGCAGGCGCAGAACGGCCGATCTTCTACACCGGCGGCGGCGTGATCAATTCCGGCCCAGAGGCGACACGCCTGCTGCGGCAATTGCAGGATATAACGGGCGCACCGACCACCTCCACCCTGATGGGCCTAGGCGCGTTCCCCAGCGAGCACCCCGACTGGCTCGGCATGCTCGGCATGCACGGCACTTACGAGGCAAACCTGGCGATGAACCGGGCCGATGTTATGGTCTGCATCGGCGCGCGCTTCGATGATCGGGTGACCGGCAGGCTCGATGCATTCTCGCCTGATTCCAAGAAGATACATATCGATATTGACCGCTCTTCGATCAACAAGACGGTCCCGGTCGAGCTGGGCATTGTTGGCGATTGCGCAACCGTGCTCGGCCAGATGATCGAGGCGTGGGGCGATAGAAAGGCTCAGGATCTGGGCGAATGGAAAGCGCGCATTGCCGGGTGGCGCGCCCGCGAATGCCTCGCTTATCCGGAAAAATCCGCCAAGGAACCGAACGCGATCATGCCGCAAAAGGCGGTCGAGCGGCTTCATGCGCTTACCCATGCCCGCGATCCGATCATCACCACCGAGGTTGGCCAACACCAGATGTGGGCGGCGCAATATTTCGGCTTTGAAAATCCGAACAAATGGCTGACCAGCGGCGGGCTCGGCACCATGGGCTATGGCATGCCTGCGGCCATCGGTGCGCAGCTGGGTTGCCCAGATGATCTGGTGATCGACATTGCTGGCGAGGCATCGATTCAGATGAACATTCAGGAACTGGGCACGGCCAGCCAATATCGCCTGCCGATCAAGGTCTTCATCCTCAACAATGAATATATGGGCATGGTCCGCCAGTGGCAGGAACTGACCTATGAAAGCCGTTATTCGAACAGCTATTCCGACAGCCTGCCCGATTTCGTGAAGCTGGCCGAAAGCTATGGCTGGACCGGCATTCGGATCCATGATGAAAGCGAGCTGGATGCGGGCATTCAGGCGATGCTGGATGCCGACGGCCCGGTGATGGTCGATTGCCTGGTGTCGAAGGATGCGAATTGCCTGCCGATGATCCCATCGGGCGCGGCGCACACCGAGATGTTGCTGTATGGCGATTCTGTTGACGGCACGATGGATGACGAAGCGAAGGCGCTGGTTTGATGTCGTTTCAGATCAAAACCAGCATTCGTATCGAGCGGAGCGCGAAGCGTGCAGTCGAGATACCATTGGTATCGTCCAAACGTGTCTCGACTTCGCTCGACACGAACGGGAACCCTAAATGAAAATTCAAAGCGCCGCATCCGAGCGCCACGTCCTGACCGTCACCGTCGATAATGAGCCAGGCATCCTGGCCAAGATCACCGGGCTGTTCACCGCGCGCGGATACAATATCGACAGCCTGACCGTGGCCGACATCTCCGATGACCACGCGACCAGCCGCATCACCATCGTCACCAACGGCCCGCCCGAAGTGATCGACCAGATCGAGGCGCAGCTGGAGCGGCTAGTGCCGGTTCACGGCGTCGTCGACCTAACTACCGCAGGGCCGCATGTTGAGCGCGAGCTGGCCCTGATCAAAGTCAGTGGCATTGGCGAAGCCCGCGTCGAAGCCTTGCGCGTGGCCGAGATTTTCCGCGCTAGCGTGGTCGACACCACCACCGAAAGCTTTGTTTTCGAACTCACCGGTGCGCCGAACAAGATCGACAGTTTCATCACCCTGATGCGCGAGCTTGGCCTGATCGAGGTCGGCCGTTCAGGTATTGTCGGAATGCTACGCGGGGCCGAAGGATCGTGACAAAGGGCATGACTCTTGATGAAGGCGTTGAGCAAGAGCTAATCGGAAACGAATTGGCAGCCGTCACCTTCGTGAGAGATTATGTTCAATTGAGCTTCGACGGTCCGGTTCTGACACTAACTGGAGACCTTGGTTTAAGCGATCAAAATGAAGCCCCTTCGCCAAATCAAATTGTCGGACTGATAGACCAAAGTGTTCTGGCCATTGAGACTGATGATAAACTTCTATCAATAAGCTTTCGAAACGGGAAAGTCCTCACGGTCACACCCGGAGATTCCCCGGAATTAGCGCAATACAGTTCAGACAATTTCAATTTTGTCTTATAATTTAAGTCACATATTTAGGAAAAATCATGAAAGTTTATTACGACGCCGATGCCGATCAGGACCTGATCAAGTCTAAGAAGGTCGCGATCCTCGGCTATGGCAGCCAGGGCCATGCGCACGCACAAAACCTGCGCGATAGCGGCGTTGCCGAAGTCGCCGTGGCCCTGCGCGAAGGCTCTGCGACCCGCAAGAAGGCGGAAGAAGCTGGCTTCAAGGTGATGAACAACACGGAAGCCGCGCAATGGGCTGACCTCGTCATGGTTTTGGCTCCCGATGAACACCAAGCTGCGATCTGGGCCGACGATATGGCGGGCCATATGAAGCCGGGCAGCGCGCTTGCCTTCGCCCACGGGCTTAACATTCATTTCGGCCTGATCGAACCGCCTGCCGATATCGACGTGATCATGATCGCGCCAAAGGGCCCCGGCCACACCGTACGCAGCGAATATCAGCGCGGCGGCGGCGTGCCGTGCCTGATCGCGGTGCATCAGGAAGGCTCAGCGAGCGGCGGCAATGGCTATGCGAAATCGCTCGCTCTGTCTTACGCCAGCGCGATGGGCGGTGGTCGCTCGGGCGTGATCGAAACCAATTTCAAGGAAGAGTGCGAAACCGACCTGTTCGGCGAGCAGGCCGTATTGTGCGGCGGGATCACGCACCTGATCCAGGCCGGGTTCGAAACTCTGACCGAGGCCGGATATGCACCGGAAATGGCCTATTTCGAATGCCTGCACGAAACCAAGCTGATCGTCGACCTGCTGTATGAAGGCGGCATCGCCAACATGCGCTACTCGATCAGCAACACCGCCGAATATGGCGATATCAAAACGGGTCCGCGGATCATCACCGATGAGACCAAGACAGAGATGAAGCGCGTGCTGGCTGACATTCAGTCGGGCCGTTTTGTGAAGGATTTCGTGCTTGATAACCGTGCCGGTCAGCCAGAGCTGAAGGCTTCGCGCAAAGCGGCTGAAGCTCATCCGATCGAGAAGACCGGGTCTGAACTGCGCGCGATGATGCCATGGATCAGTGCCAACAAGCTGGTCGACAAGTCGAAGAACTGAGGCCAAACCTCGCGGCACCATGTCCGACGGTCAAAGAAATGCTCTGATCCTTGCTGTCTGCGCGGCGGCTTGGATCATCATTTTCATGCGCAGCGCGACCGGGGAGCCGGAGCGGCGCGATCCAACCATCTCGCCTGCCGAGGTGCAAAGCTTTGCCAAGGAGAAGCTGAACGAGTTGCAGCAGCAATCCTTCGCACAAGGAAAGGAGTTTTGCGCGCTGATTTACGAGGACTCGTCTGGAGTCTTGCAAATCACCCCGGCCTTGGCGGGCAGCGGCCACAGCTGCGCCACCATGTATGTGATCGAGCACGATATGCTGCCCCTCGCCAACCTTCACACGCATGGCCAATACGACACCAATTTCATCGGTGAAGCGCCATCCGCGCAGGATTTGGCGGTGAGCGCCGCCGAACGCGTCGATGGCTATGTCTCGACGCCAGGCGGACGGTTCTGGTTCGTCGACTGGGAAACCGAAACGACCGAGCAAATCTGCGGCGAAGGCTGTCTCTACCAAGACCCGAACTATGAAAAATGCGCAGCATTCCAGCCCGCGCAGACCTACACACTCCTGCAATTGCGCGCGCCGTTGCCGTCGGAGACACTGCCAAGCCTCTGCTAAATTGCGCGAGCACTAAAGTGTGACCGGAAGCCCTAGGAGGAAGAACCCCCGGCCACACTCTCTGCGCGCGTGCACCGCTGGTGAGCGCGCAGGGACGGGATACGTGCATCAACGGGTTCGGCTGCGCACCGCATTCGGTTTCACTTGGCGCAAATTTTTTTGAGATGCCGCGCGCTTTGAGCTCTCTCGACAGGGCGCGCGCGATCCGCCACAGCACAAAAATGCGTTTGTCGGACTGCCACAATATCGAGGATTTCCGCCGGTTGGCGAAGGCTCGCCTGCCCTTCCCCGTGTTCGATTACATTGATGGCGCGGCGGATGATGAGTTGACCAAAAATCGCAACACCGACGCGTTCGAAACCTGCGATCTGGTGCCCGATGTGCTTGCGGGCGTGGCTGAGATCGACACAAGCTGCACCTTGCTCGGGCGCAAATCGGCGCTGCCGCTGATGCTCTCGCCCACCGCCGTGCAGCGCGCGTTCCACTGGCAGGGTGAGACGGCGGTCGCCAAGGCGGCAGAGAAGTTTGGGCTGTGGTTCGGCATCTCCAGCCTCGCGACCCGCAGCATCGAGGAGATCGCGGCGCTAACCAGCGGGCCCAAACTGTTCCAGCTCTACGTCCATAAGGACAAGGGCCTGAACGCGAGTATGATCAAGCGCTGCCAGCAATCCGGCTTCGACGCGCTTGCGCTCACCGTCGACACCATTGTCTCGGGAAAGCGCGAACGGTGCCTGCGATCGGGCTTCACTACCCCGCCCCGCTTCACCCCCGCCAGCATCTGGAGCTATACCACCCGCCCGCGCTGGACGCTCGACTATGTGCTGCGCGAGAAGTTCAGCCTGCCCAATCTCGAAAGCCATGTGAGCGAAGGGTCGAGCAAGGCGGTCTCTATTGCCGAGTATTTCAACACCATGCTCGACACCTCGATGGACTGGGACACCGCCGCGAAGATTCGCCAGGATTGGGGCAGCAAGTTTGTGCTGAAAGGTGTGATGAGCGCAGGCGATGCGCGGCGTGCGGTGGACATCGGCGCAGACGCAATCATGATCTCCAACCATGGCGGGAGGCAGCTGGACGGCAGCCGCGCCCCATTTGACCAATTGCGCGAAATCGTCGACGCGGTCGGCGGTGAGATCGAGATCATTTGCGATGGCGGCGTGCGGCGCGGAACCCACGCATTAAAAGCGGTGTGCGCAGGCGCCAGTGCGGCATCAGGTGGGCGTCTTTACCTTTATGCGCTGGCCGCAGCGGGTCAGGACGGGGCCGAGCGAGCGATCGGCATTCTTAAGGATGAGATCGAGCGCGGAATGCGACTTATGGGCGTCACAAAAGTCGACCAGTTGACGTCAGACCGTCTGCGCTGGCGTTGACGGGAGCATCACAATCTGCACAAAATCACTCCTGCTATGAAGAGACTCGCAACACCCTTCCTCGCTATCTCACTGCTCGGACTGGCGGCATGCAGCGGCTCCGCCGATGACGCCTCGACCACCAATGAAGCGGACGACTTCGCCGCGCGCATCAATGGCGGCGCGACGACCACGCAAACTCAGGGCAACACGGACCCAGCAGCTGGAGGCGCGCAGTCCGGCGGCGCTGCGCCGGCATCCTATGTTCCAGGTACGGTGGACGATCCCAACGCAACGAATTGTAACGCAGCGTCGATGGCTCCGTTTATCGGCCAAACGGCAGACAATGCGGTCCGGTCAGAAATTGTTGCGACGGTCAGCTCGACCAATGAGGTGCGCTTTATTATGCCAGGAGCGACCTTTATCAATCCCGACCCATCTTCTTCGCGCCTGAATATCATGATCGATAATCTCGGAGTCATCCGCGACGCGCGTTGTGGTTGAGGGAGACGCGGGCGGCTTGGTAACGCGGCATAAGCAAAAACCCCGCCGGATCGCTCCGACGGGGTGGTAATATCGAAACGAGACTGATTGTTCAGCTCTATCGGGCCGAAGGCCCGCAAGGCCAAGCGGCCGCCCGCAGCGATGCGATCTGTGATCGCATGAGCGAGGAAATCGCACGCGCGGATGCGGGTGCGGCCTCACAACACGTCAATCCTGAAAATGCTCATCCGGCGAGTGAGTCGGATAGTTCGTATCGCCCGCTTCGATGAAGCCCGGAATGTCCTCTTCCCAGCGATCCTGAACATCTTCGTTGAAGTTCAGGTAGAGCTTCCCATCGACGATTTCATAGACGTTGGGATCACCCGGTGCGAGCGCATCGTTGGCACCGATGGCCCAAGCGCAATAACCACCGTAAGCGGGCGCATATTTGGCCGGTTCAGCGATGAACTTCTGTGCGTTCTCTTCGCTGGCAAAGCGGTAATCAAAACCTTCGTAGCGCACCGTGAATTCTTCCGAACCCTCGACCGGAACACCGTCGCCCTCGAAATAGCTAACCGTGTCATAACCGCTGACGGCCAGAGTCTCGCCCTTGGATGCGGTGTGCACAGGGCCAGTGTTTTCGCCGCCGAGGTCAGCGATCAGATTCACGCTCGATGCGGTTTCAGCCGCTTCGGCGACTTCGGCTTCGACAGGTGCATCAGCCGCGGGGCTGCAAGCGGCGGCAATTGCATTGCTTGCCACTGCC
>JBCBDF010000011.1:0-17111 GCA_038529875.1 Pseudomonadota bacterium
GGGCTGCTGAGCTTTTTGACGCCGACTGACTAGCGAGAGCCGGTCCATGACTGTTCGCATGCCGCCCGAATGGGCACCGCAGGAATGGTTGTGGATCGGCTTTCCGCATCTGGCGGAAGAATGGCCGGGCGAGCTGGAACGCGCTCAGGAGCAGATCGCGGCGTTTGCGAATGCGGTGGCGGAAAGCGGGCAGCAGGTGCGACTGCTGGTGCTCGATGCGGCCAATGCAGCGCGGGCTCGAGAGCTGGTGAGCGGCGACGTGATGCTTGAGCAGCGCGTCTATGGCGATATCTGGCTGCGCGATACCGGGCCTTTGGTGGTGGTTGAGGATGAAGTGCGCGCGGCGCGGCGTTTTGGCTTTAATGGCTGGGGCGGCAAATATGAAATGCCGGGCGATGAGGTGATCGGCGCGGAGTTAGCGGGCGATGCCGGGCTGCCTTTGACGGTGTCAGACATGGTGCTGGAAGGCGGCGCGGTGGATGGCGATGGGACCGGGCTGGTTGCGACGACCGAGCAATGCCTGCTCAATGCAAATCGTAATCCGAACATGTCGCGCGGCGAAATCGAGGCAGAATTGCAGCGCATGCTGGGCTTCGACCGGGTGCTGTGGCTGGGCGATGGCCTGGTGAACGACCACACCGATGGCCATGTCGACAATCTTGCGCGGTTTGTTGGCCCGGGCCGAATGGTGATCCCGCACGCGAGCGGGGCCGATGATCCGAACGCGCATATCTATGCAGATGCGAAGGCCCGCGCCGAAGCTTTCGGTGTCGAGGTGGTCACGATCCCCTCACCCGGATTGATGATGCGCGATGGCGCAGCCGAACCGGCAAGCTATGTCAATTTCGCGATCACCACGCATCTGGTGGTCGTGCCGACTTTCGGCTCGCCGCATGACGAAGCAGGGGTGGAGGCGATTGCCGCGCTGTTCCCTGATCGCGAGGCCATTGGCCTACCCGCCGATGCTGTTCTGGCCGGGGGAGGCGGATTTCACTGCGCCAGTCAGCATATGCCGGCTGATATGTCCGCGAAGTAGGGTTAATCTTAACGGCTCGTTAGCTTTTGCCCGCGACACTGCACGCCATGAGCAAAGCCATTGCCCTTGCCCGCACGCCGCGCGACGACGCCCTCACCCGTCAGGTAGAGATTGCGCGCGCGATGATCGTGCTTGGCTGCGGCGCAGCGCTCATCTTCGCCGGTCAGCCGCTCCCGCTCTAAGCGAGCTTCCACACCGCTCCGATTGCCGCCCCGCCCAAAACAAGCGCGGTGCTGACCTGCCATTGACGCGCGGTCACCCGCCCAAATGCGCGGTGGCCGAACCAGTCTCCGATCAGGACAAACGGAAACAGCGCGAGCGCGAGTGCCGCTTCGCGCCAGCTCCCCACTCCGAGCACCACGAAAACCACAGCGGATAAGGGTGTGACCACTAGGAAGATCGCCATCATGCTGGCGCGCGCCGCCGCCGGCTCCAACCGACCGCGCAGGTAAAACGGCGCCATTCCCGGTCCCGGCATCCCGGCAAAACCGCCGAAGAATCCGGTAAAGAAGCCCGACACCGCTAGCGCTGGGCGGCGCGGCATCTCCACCTTGCCAAGCGGCACAACCACCAGCACGAATGCGCCGAGCGAAACGGCTGCGATAAGCGCGCGCGCCCAGTCAGTCGGCAGCGCAGTCAGCGCCCACAGGCCAAGCGGCATACAGGCCAGCGCGATCAGCGTGAGCGGAACGGCCGAGCGGTCGGCATCGCGGCGGATACGGCCCACATCGGTCAGCCCGATCAGGAACAGCGAGACGATCCCGACCAGCACCGCAGCGGCAGGCTCGATCGCAAGTTGCAACACCGGCACCAGCACGACCGACAGGCCAAACCCCGCGAGCCCGCGCACGAACCCCGCGGCAAGAGCGGTCAGCGCGGCAATCGCTACCGCTTCGAGGGCAAATCCGAAGATTGCGCCAAGCCTTGCTTAAGCGACTAGGTCAGGCGGCGTTGCCGCCTTGGTGATCAACGCCAGCGCTTCGTCCAGCGGCAACACCTGCTGTTCTTTCTCACCCAAAGTCCGCAGCGCAACACTGCCCTCTTCCTGCTCCCGCTTGCCGACGACCAGCATGTAAGGAACCTTTGCAAGGCTATGCTCACGCACCTTGAAGTTGATCTTCTCGTTGCGCAAATCCGCCTTGGCGCGCAGGCCAGCCGCTTCCAGCTTCGCCAAAACCTCACCCGCATAGCCGTCAATGTCGGACACAATCGGCGCAACCACCGCCTGCTCCGGCGCGAGCCACGCAGGCAGACGCCCAGCATAATGCTCGATCAATATGCCGATGAAGCGTTCGTACGACCCAAAGATCGCGCGGTGCAGCATGACCGGGCGGTGCTTGCCGCCGTCCTCGCCTATATATGTCGCATCGAGCCGTTCGGGCAGCACCCGGTCTCCCTGGATCGTGCCGACCTGCCACGTCCGCCCAATCGCATCGGTCAGATGCCATTCGAGCTTGGGCGCATAAAACGCGCCTTCGCCCGGCAGCTCTTCCCAGCCATATTCGTCGTTATCCATGCCTGCCTCGGCCACGGCATCGCGCAATTCCTGCTCCGCCTTGTCCCAGTCCGCGTCCGAGCCGAACCGCTTCTCGGGCCGGGTCGCAAGCTTCACGTGATAGCTAAAGCCAAAATCCCGATAGACATCGTCGGCAAGCTTACAGAACTTGCGCACTTCCTCGACCACCTGATCCTCGGTGCAGAAGATATGCGCGTCATCCTGCGTGAACTGACGCACGCGCATCAGGCCATGCAACGCGCCATGCGGCTCATTGCGATGGCAACAGCCCATCTCACCCAAACGGATCGGCAGATCGCGGTATGAGGTGATGCCTTGCTTGAACACCAGCACATGCGCCGGGCAATTCATCGGCTTGATCGCCATCCAATCGGCGTCAGACTCCACTGAGGGCTTGGCCGGACCATCGCCATCTTCATCCACTTCGGGGACCATATCGGGCACGGCAAACATGTTTTCAGCATATTTGCCCCAGTGGCCCGATTGCTCCCACTGGCGAATGTCCATCAGCTGCGGCGTCTTGATCTCACGGTATCCGCCGCCATCCATCTTGCGGCGCATATAGGCCTCAAGATTACGCCAAATCATGTAGCCTTTCGGATGCCAGAAGACGCTGCCATGCGCCTCTTCCTGAAGGTGGAACAGGTCCATCTCGCGGCCCAGCTTGCGGTGATCGCGCTTGGCCGCTTCCTCCAGGTTATGAAGATGCTGCTTTAGCTGTTTCTTGTTGAGCCAGCCGGTGCCGTAAATGCGAGTCAGCTGCGCATTGCGCTGGTCGCCGCGCCAATAGGCTCCGGCAACGCGCATCAGCTTGAACGCCTGCGGGTCCAGCTTGCCCGTACTGGCGAGGTGCGGGCCGCGACACATATCCAGCCACGCGCCTTCGCTACCCGGTTCGCCTGACCAGTAAACGGTCAGCTCTTCATTTTCGGGCAGTTCCTGCGCCCATTCCGCCTTGAACGCCTCGCCTTCGGAAGACCATTTTTCGATCAACTGCTCACGCGACCACACTTCGCGCACCAAAGGCTTATCGGCCTTGATAATCTCCCGCATCTTCTCTTCGATCGCGGGCAGGTCTTCGCTGCTGAACGGTTCGCGCGAGGCAGGGGCCATCACGTCATAATAAAACCCATCGTCGGTTGCCGGGCCAAACGTGATTTGCGTGCCGGGATACAGCGCCTGCACCGCCTCGGCGAGGACGTGAGCGAAGTCGTGCCGCACCAGCTCCAGCGCATCCGCTTCGTCACGGCTAGTGATCAATTCCAGCTCGGCATCGCCCTCAAACGGGCGGCCAATATCGCGCACTTCCCCGTTTACGCGCGCGGCCAGCGCCGCCTTGGCAAGGCCGGGGCCAATCGCAGCGGCCACATCATACGGCGTAGAACCGGGTTCCACTTCGCGCGACGAACCATCGGGCAGGCTGATCTTGAGTAATTCCGTCATCACATTCGTCCGTCTCTGTTACCGCGCGGATTTGCGTCGCGCGACCATTTGAACGCGCCATGGCACAACCATGCGCGCGCTTGAAGCGGCGTTTGCATTTTACCGATTTCGAGAAGCGCCGCGCCACCCGAAATCGGGCGGCGGGGTTGCCGGATCAGACCAGCACCAACCGCCCCCGGATATCCAAGGTGGTAGTCGTGGTGGTTGTGGTCAGCAGCTTGGCCATGCAGGCGAGATAGCGATGGCCCGCGCAAATGTCACCCATTCAGGCTCCCACGGAAAGCAACCGCTCCATATTGGAAAGGGAGCTGGCGTTATCATACAAAGCATACCCAAAGCGGAAAGGAGGTGCTAAGTGAGTAAATCCAAAAGGCACGTCTGGGGCGAAAGCTCAGGCTCCGATGCCATCAGAGAGTTGGTGGTGGGCATTGCGCCGTCCATTGCAAGAAAGAGACTTCTAATACCATTCCAAGCTTACATCGACGACAGCAGAGATGAGGGCGGCACCTTTGTGCTCGCTGGTCATGTGGCAACCGCAGAGGCTTGGGAAAACTTCTCGCGCGAATGGGAAGAGGCCCTTCCGATGGCTCTACTAGATGAGCGCGGTCATTATTTCAAAATGTCCGAAATGGCTTCGCTTGACGAGCGCCTAGAGCGCGTTCCAGTATTTTGGCGGATCATAGAGGAGAATGTTCTGTTTTCGCTATCATGCAAGATAAGGATTGATGATTTTCGGAAAGCAAAAGAGAGAATTGTTATCTCACATGAAGTTGGCCAAAAGCCCATCGATACTAATTGGGGTATGTGGGCTCTTCCGTACACCATTGCATTTCAGGCACTTTTAGACGGATTTAATCATAATCGTGAGATTATCGATGAAGAGCTTGACCCAGAACAGCCGATTGATTTTATATTTGACGAACAATTGCACGAGAAAAAAGCCCTTCTAGAAAGTTGGGATGCCTTCATTGGGTCGCGCAAACCGGAAATTCGCCATCGATACGGGAAAACTCCAATTTTTCGTGATGATAGGGACATTTTACCACTTCAAGCAGCAGATCTTTGGGCTTGGTGGGTACGCAAATGGTATAATGAGGGGAGGCCAGACGAAATGGCTAAGCCCGATTTTGGGTTTTGGAAAGCTTATCGCGAAGGACATGCAAAAGTTGCAATTTCTCTGACTGAAGATCAAATCGTTCACGGACTTCTAAATGTCGTTTCTGCTCACCTGCCTCCGGGTTACGTCGCGTTAGACACCGATTCCTCAAACGGTATTCGGGTCCGCTTGGGGCCCGGAAAAAATTGGAAGTTGGCAGTTGGCGAAAGCGATTGAGTCTGGCGTAGCTTCAGATTTTTTCAGCTTTCGATTTTTTAACGAGGCCGCCCAGAATCTTATCGGCCTCTGTGGGGTTTAGTTCGCCAGCGTCGATAAGCTTTTGCGCCTCTTTTTTGAACCTCTTGCTCTGCTCTTCCGGTGTTTCTGGATTTGCTTTTTTCGGCATTATGCCCTCGCACTAGCTGTTTCATAAGTTAGTCGCTTGCCGATTACACCGCTTAGCAGAATGTCGGCGCGTTCGGTATCTTCGATACCAAGCGCCGAACGGTTGCTGTAACGGAAGTCAAATTCAGCAAGGTAGCGGTGAAGGTGTTGCTTCCCGCAGTGCTGATAAACGCCGCGCATACCACGCTTGAAGATGCTGAAAAAGCCTTCAATGGTGTTGGTGTGGATGGCAGCATCACCCTTGCGGACATACTCGCCAGCACGGTGGGAAACGAAAGTGTGCGAGGCGTAATCCCTGCCAACAGGCTTATAGAATTGCGCTTCATCAGTCATGAGGTGCGCTTCTTTAGACACCAATTCAGAGACGATAGGAGCGACAGCAGCAGCGGTAAGGTTGCCATTGAACACCATTGAGGTTGAACGTCCGGTACTGCGGTCGATCAGCGCCACAACCTTGTTCATTTGGCGAATAGGCATACGCGATTTAGGCGCATCAGGATCACGCCCAATGAAGGTTTCGTCAATTTCGACGACGCCACCGCCACCGCCCATTGGTGCAAGACCACCAGTGCGCATAGCCTCACGGATACGGTGGGACATAAACCAAGCGGTTTTGAGGGTAACGCCCAAAATGCGGTGAAGTTGATTGCTAGAAATGCCTTTTTTGCTGCCAGCGATCAGAAACATCGCTTGCAACCAAATGCGCATCGGAACCTTACTGTCCTCAAAGATGGTGCCGATCTTCACGGTGAAGGGCTTACGGCATTCGTAGCACTTCCAAAGGCCGGTGCGGGTGGTTTTGCCCTTTAGCTTGCCGACACGCTCCATGCCGCCGCAATGGGGGCAAACAGCGCCCTGCGACCACAAACGGGCTTCAACATACTCATACGCCTTTTCTTCATCGTGGAAGTGCGGGCTTGATAGATTAGACATTCTCTTAACTCCTTGAGATTCTTATGCATCATGGATCTGGGTATGTCAAGTATAATAAAGCCAGGGAGCTTGACATTGCACCGAATCAATGACAAGTATACTTTCCATAATTGAAAGGGAGCTTGTCTTATGACGCAGATTTGGAAAGCGCTCGCATGGGCCGGTGTCATCATCATCGCCGCCATCGTGATGAACGCACAGGGAATGAGCGATGGTGCGAGCTTTGGAGTGATCGCTGGGCTTTCAGGCGCCGCATGGGGTTCGATTCATGCTGATGCGGTGTGCGGCCGCGGGTGTTTGCAATGAACGCCGACACAAAAGGCCGCTCAGGCGTGCTGGGTCGCGGCCCCGCCTTCTGGGGCGGCCTGATGTTTCTTTCCTACGCTGCCTTGGGCGGACTGGCGATGGCAGGTGCGATAGAGGATGTCACGCTGCTGATCCTGATGATGATGCCACTGGTCTTGATGGTTCCGCTGATGAAATCAGCCAATCAGCGTGTCGATGCAGGCGGCGATAACTGCACGATCAAGGGCGAGGCGCAAAAACGCTATCTCAAGCGGGTGGCGATTTCGACGTCGATCTATCTTCTTGCGATGGCAGGCCTTGTCTTTGCCGAGAACGCCGAAGGTATCGCCGATAGCTGGCGCGTGCTCGCCGCCATCCCACCAGGCCTCGCCATCATCGGCGTGTTCTGGGCAATCGGCAGGCTGATTGTGGAAGAGCAGGACGAGTTTATTCGGATGCTTGTGATCCGCCAATCTCTGATTGCAACCGGTATCGCGCTAAGCGCCGCAACAATTTGGGGCTTCCTCGAAACCGCCGACGTAGTGCCGCATGCCGATGCATATTGGTGGGCCGTGATCTGGTTCGCTGGCCTTGCCGTTGGAGCCGTTTCCAACCGCCTCGAATATGGCGCATGGGGCGCGGTGTGAGCGGAGAGCGAGCATGAACAACCGCCTCAAGGTGCTGCGCGCCGAGCGTGACTGGAGCCAGCAGGATCTGGGCGATCGCCTGGGTGTCTCGCGCCAATCGGTGAACGCGATTGAGAAGGGCCGCTATGACCCATCGCTGCCGCTCGCCTTCAAGATCGCCGATGTGTTCGAGCTGGCGATCGAGGAGATATTCAGCCGCGACTAGTGCGCAACTGGCGCGCGCTTCAAACCTCAATCCGCTGCGATCCCGCTTCGCTCGTCAGCCGCTTTACCCCAGCGAGCCGAGTGGAGCGGGATTTTATCGTGTCGACAAAGCGCATTTCCGTGGTTGCGCGCGTCGGCGTAAGCTCCACCAGCATATAGCCGCGCTGCGAAGTATCGGCCCAGACAAGTTGCTCATTGGCGCTCGCCGCCGACTTGGCAAACGCGCCGGGTGGCAACATTGGCAACGCGCTTTCAAGACCGGGAGACGTCACCCCCGGCACTCCAAATTCAACGCCGACCCTCTCTTTGGCGCCCGCGCCGCCATGATCCAGCTCGAACGCCCAGCCATTATGCGTGTCGCCCGCCAGCACCAGCAGGTTGGCATCCGCTTCGAGCGCGCCGTTCATCACCCGCTCGCGCGCGGCGGGATAACCGTCCCACGCATCCATATTGGCGGGCAGGCCGGTCTGGCTCGCGAGCGCGGAGGCGGTCAATCGCTGGCGAACGAAAGCGGGCACGCCATCGCCCAGGCCATCGACAATGCTGGAAGGCGTCTTGAGGTTGCCCATCAGCACTTGCTGGACGAGCACCTGCCATGTTGCGCCGCGCGCGGTCGATTGCGCCAGCCCCTCGGCCAGCCATTGCTCTTGAGCAGCTCCTAGCAAATGCCGCGAGGGATCGGCATAGTCACCATCGCGGAACCTGGTTAGCGCCGCCATCGCAGCCTCAGGGTCGCTCGCTCCCTTCAAAATCGTGCCGAGGTCGAACTGCTCGTCACGCCCCTCCAGCCGGGTATCAAGCCGGAAAAGCGTCGCGAGATCGCCCACCTGATAGCTTGCATAGGGATCGTCGGAGACCGGCATCCATTCGCGGTAAACGCGCTTGGCCGCCGCCTTGCGCACTTCCCATTCGCCCTCGGTATCGGGCTGGTGGTTCTGCGCGCCGTCTTTCCAGCTGTCATTGGTGCTTTCGTGATCGTCCCAGACGGAAATCATCGGCACGATCTGATGGAGGCGCTTAAGATCAGGGTCCGCACGATAGGTCGCATAGCGCAAGCGGTAATCGGCCAGCGCGACGATTTCGCTCGCCGGATCGAGCAACCGATTGGGGTGCGCCTGTTCCGCAGAGGGATATGTGCCCCGCCCGTATTCATAGATATAATCGCCGAGATGCAGGGCGAGGTCGCAATCATCGGCCTCAGCTGCGTGGCCATAGGAATTGAAATAGCCAAAGCCGAAGTTTGAGCACGAAAACACTGCCATGCGAAATTGTGCGGTCGGCCCTTCTGGCAGGGTTCGCGTGCGGCCGATGTCCGACACGGTGCCATCGGGGGCGACAAAGCGGTAAAAATACCAGCGATCGGGCGACAGGCCGTTTGCCATCGTCTTAGCGCACCAGTCGCGATTCGGCCCGGCAACGACACTGCCCTCGGACACAGTCCGCGTGAAATCCTGGCTCTCGCTGACCTGCCATTCGAGCGCCGTCTCCTGGCTGCCGACAAAGCGCGTCCATAGCAGCACACGGTTTGCCTGCGGCTCTCCGCTGGCCACGCCGTGGGTGAACCCGCTGCCGAAGGTGCGCGCGGCGGCGGGTGTTGCGGCAAGCGCGGCCCCGGCCCCGGCGAGCTGGAACAGGCCGCGGCGTGAAATTGCACCTCTTGCCGAGGCGGGTTGTTCAACCGGTTTATTTGTGTGCATGGCAAATTCTCTCCTCGGCCCGCTACGCAGCTGTGACAAGACTTGCCTCTGCGCGCAAGAAACAGGCAATAGGGTTGGCATGTCTGAATTGCAGTTTCACGAAATCACGCGCGATTCTGGCGAGACCCGCCGGATCGCTTTTCGCCACACTTCCGGCAGCGGGCCCAATTCTGGCCCAACGCTCGTTTTCTTGCCCGGCTATATGTCCGACATGGAGGGCGGCAAGGCGACCGCACTGTTTACCCGCGCGCAGGAATTGGGCCGAGCCTGCCTGCTGCTCGATTACTCAGGTTGCGGATCGAGTGAAGGCGATTTTGCGACAGGCACTTTGGGCCGCTGGCGCGATGAGGTGCTCGCGCTGATCGAAGCGCATGTCAGCGGCGATGTGCTGCTGATCGGTTCCTCGATGGGCGGGTGGCTGATGCTGTTGGTGGGTGAGGCGCTGGGCAACCGCATGGCTGGGATGATCGGCATCGCCGCCGCGCCCGACTTCACCACATGGGGCTATGATGCGGATCAACGCGCAAAGCTGGCTTCGGGCGAGGTGATCTACGAAGACAATCCTTACGGCCCTGATCCAACCCCGACGCATCCGGGTTTCTTCGCCGATGCCGAAGCCAATAAGCGCCTGACCGGAGAGGAAATCGCCATTTCCTGCCCGGTTCGCCTGCTGCACGGACAGGAGGACGCTGACGTGCCGTGGGAGGTGAGCCTGAAACTCGCCGCAGCATTGCGTTCGGAGAATATACAGGTGACATTGGTCAAAGACGGCGATCACCGGCTGTCGCGCGATTCCGATATCGCTTTGCTCACGGCCCTGACTGATCAGTTTTACTAAGGCGGAATTCTCCCTTGTCCTTTGCGACCGCTCTCACTTTCATGCTGCTCCAGGTTGGACCCGATCCGAATGCGGGGGCCATCCCCGACGTGCCTGAGGAATTGCGCAACCGTCCTCCACGCAACACGAATGAAATTGCCCCTTCCAAGCCGACCGATCCGATCAGCATCTGGCTGTCGGAATGCCTCGATTTGGTCGAAAGCGATCCGGCCCGCGCGCACGCAAAGGCGCAGATCCGTCGTGGCGAGACAGAGGGTGCAGAGCGGGTGATCGCCAATCATTGCCTTGGCCTCGCCGCGACCGGGCTGGGGCTTTGGAACGATGCGCAAACCGCCTTCATGGCTGCCCGCGATGAAACGCCGGTGGATGAACAACGCGCCCGCGCGCGGTTCGGAACCATGGCCGGCAATGCCGCATTGGCCGGAGGTAATGCGCAAGGCGCAATTGCCTTACTGCAAACAGCAGAGGCCGATGCGCGCGCTTCGCAGGCCGGGACATTGGAAGCGCTCGCGGCGATCGACCGCGCGCGTGCTCTGGTTGCGCTGGAGCAAACCGATGAAGCGCTCAGCGCACTCGATTCAGCAGCGACCTTAACGCCGGGCAATGCTGAAATCTGGCTCTACAAAGCGACGCTCTTCCGGCGCGGCGATCAGCTGGCCGAGGCACAAGCGGCGATAGAACGCGCCAGCGAGCTTGCCCCGCTCGACCCTCAAGTCGGCCTCGAGGCGGGAGTCATCGCCGTGCTCGATGGTCGCGATGACGCCGCCCGCGCCAGCTGGCAATCGGTTGTCGACACCCGGCCCGACAGCCCGCAGGCTGAGACCGCTCGCGGCTATCTCGAACAGCTTGGGCCTGCTACATCGGCCCAATAAGAGAGGGTGTAAGAAGGGGCTGGCATGACAGAATTTTCCGTACTCGATCTGGTTCCGGTGCGCGAAGGTGGAACGGTATCTCAAGCGCTTGCAGAGGCGACGGAACTAGCCCAAGCCGCTGAGCAAGCGGGCTGCAAACGGTTTTGGGTTGCCGAACATCACGCGATGGACGGGATTGCTGGCGGGGCGACGTCAGTCGTGCTCGCGCATATCGGCAATGCGACCAGCCACATGCGCATCGGTTCGGGCGGGATCATGCTGCCCAACCACACCCCGTTCCAGATCGCCGAGCAATTCGGCACGCTCGACGCACTGTTCCCCGGACGGATCGATTTGGGGCTGGGCCGTGCACCGGGAGCCGGGCCGGAATTGCAGCGGGCCTTGCGCAAGAACCTGCATCAGGCGGCAGAGTATTTCCCCAATGACGTTGCGGAGCTGCGCGCGCTTATCTCGGGCGAGATGGACCTGCCGATCACCGCCACGCCGGGCCTTGGCGCAAATCCTGAATTGTGGATGCTCGGCTCCAGCCTGTTCGGTGCATCGCTCGCCGCGAAGCTGGGCCTGCCCTATGCCTTTGCCGCGCATTTCGCGCCCGATCACTTGGATGCTGCATTGGAGCTATACCGCCGCGATTTCGAACCGTCAGAGCAATTAGACCGCCCGCATGTGATGGTGGCGATGAATGTCTTTGCAGCGGAAACCGAGGAGGAGGCGCGCCTGCTCGCCTCCAGCCAGCAGCAGAGCTTTGTCCGCCTGCGCAGCGGCAATCCGGGCAAATTGCCGCCCCCCATCGAAGACTACACATCGACATTGCCTGCACCCGCGCGCGCGATGCTCGACCATCTCGGTCAGGCGGCTGCGGTGGGAACGCCGGAAACTGTGCGCGAGACGATCACCGCCTTTATCGCGCGCACCACAGCGGACGAGATCATCCTGTGCGGCGCGACTTATGATCCGGAGGCGCGCATTCGCTCGCTCAACCTGACGATGGCGGCGTTTGAAAGCGCGCTCGCGCACTAGCTCAGGCCGGCGCAAAAATTGCGCTATCAGGTGATGAACACGGGTTGCGCAATCACCTCCAAAGAGCGTATCGGCGACGCATAAGAACGCTCAACGATAATAAAATTTCACAGGAGCGACGATGGTGGCGAAATCGACCAAACCGTCCGCAGGAAAAGCCAAAGTCAAGAACAGCAGCCAAAAGAAAGGCAAGCATCACAGCACGCTTGCCAAACGCCTCGCAGAAGCGATCCTGCCCGGCGATACGCCCTTCGCCAAGAAGGCTCTGGATGAGGCAACCCGCTTCGTTCTCGAGGCCGCTTCCCAGCGCGAACCCGACCGTTCCTCACTCGTGCTCGAATCCGAAACCGAAGAACGCCGCATCCTGCGCATCGCGCTGGTCAATGACGACATGCCGTTCCTGGTGGATTCGGTCGCCTCCACCGTCGCCGCGCAAGGGGTAAGCATTGACCGCCTGGTTCACCCCATCGTTCCGGTGAAACGCGACAAGAACGGCAAGCTAACCGACCTTGGCAGTGGAGATGCCCGCGAATCGATGATCTACATCGAGACCCCGCGCATCGATGCCCGCCAGCGCCGCGAACTGCTGGCCCAATTGCGCATTACTTTGGGCGATGTCCGCGCCGCGGTGAGCGATTGGCCTAAGGTTCAAGACGCCATGCGCGCAGATATCGAGCGCGTCGAAGACCCGGAATTCAAGGGTCTGCTCGAATGGCTCAACAGCGGCATGCTGACCCAGCTCGGCTATGTCACGCGCAAGCGCGATGGCAGCCAGTCGGGCCTGTGCGGGATTTGTCGCAAGAGCGCGCGAACGCTGTTGGTTGATGCATCCTATGATCGCGCATTCAAATGGTTTGGCCAGAAACGCCCTGATGGGCGCACACGAGAAGTGCTGGTGATCAAATCCAACCACGTCTCCAACGTCCATCGGCGGGTCCCGGTCGACCTGTTTATCGTGGCCAAGCGCGACAAGGGCAAAGTCACCGCCCTGTCCGTCCATGCCGGTGTCTGGACCAGCGTCGCGCTGGCGTCGCCTCCCGCCGATGTCCCGCATCTTGGCGAGAACCTCGCCGCGCTGACCGAAGAGCTCGGCTTTGAGCCATCGGGCCATAAGGGCAAGGCGCTAGTTCACGCTTTCACCTCGCTGCCGCATGATTTGCTAATTGCCTTCAACCGCGACGATATCGGTCGACTTGCGACCACCACGATGAGCCTGATCGACCGGCCGCGTCCGCGCCTGTCGCTGGTCACGTCCCAGCTGGGTCGACACGTCTTCGCCTTCGTCTGGCTGCCCCGCGACTTGCTCTCAACTCAGGTGCGCTTGCAGATTCAGCAGCTGATCTCACGCTCGCCCGGATCGGCGGTGCTCGATTGGAGCCTCGAGGTCGAAGGCGGTTCGCTCGCCATGCTCAAATTCGTGCTCGATGTGCGCAATGCAGAGTCCTTGCCCGACGAGGAAGAGCTCGAAGCCGAGCTTGAGGAAATGCTGCGCGGTTGGGGCGAAGGGGTAGAGCGCCACCTTGCCAAGACCGAAGACCCGGCCCGCGCCGCGGCTATTGCCGCGCGTTATGCCGGGGCATTCCCAGCCAATTATCGCCTCACCTATGGCACCGCAGAAGCCGCGACCGATATTCGCCGGATGCGCGCACTCAGCGCCCGCAGCGGTGATGGCGACGGCACGAAAGACGCACCCGAACGCGACGTGCGCCTCTACCATCTCGAAAGTGACAAAACGGGCAGTCTGCGGCTGAAAGTCTATCAGAACAGCGGCGCCCTGCCGCTGTCCGATGCGGTCCCGGCGCTCGAAAATTTCGGCTTCCGCGTCATCAAGGAAATCCCCACCGAGCTCGATCACGGCTCACTCGGGACGATCCACGATTTCACCCTCACCCTGCCCGAGGGAGACGAAGCCGCACCCTTGCTCGAACGCGCCGAGGCGATCGAGCAGGCGATTGCCGAAGTCCTCAATGGCACAGCCGAAAACGACGCCTTCAACCGCCTGGTAATCAGCGCCGGTCTGGGCGCGCGCGAGGCCAATTGGCTGCGCGCCTTCTATCGCTATCTGCGCCAGACCGGCATGACCTTCACAATCTACACCGTGGTCGATGCGCTGGCCGATGCGGTGCCGGTGACCAAGGCGATGATTGCCCTGTTCAGGGCGCGCCACGATCCCGATTTCTCCGGCAAGCGCGAGGACGCCGCCAAGTCCGCAGAAGCAGATTTCACCAAAGGTCTGGCCAAGGTTTCCGCGATCAATGATGACCGCCTGCTGCGGCTCTATCATGCAGTGATCGGGGCGATCCTGCGCACCAATGCTTTCGCGCCAGCGGCGAGCGAAGCGCTCGCCTTCAAGTTCGATTCTGCGCAGGTGCCGGACCTGCCAAAGCCTGTGCCGTGGCGCGAGATCTTCGTCTATTCGCGCCGGGTGGAGGGCATTCACCTGCGCGCCGGAGCCATCGCCCGCGGCGGCCTGCGCTGGTCGGATCGCCGCGATGATTTCCGCACCGAAATCCTCGGCCTGATGAAGGCGCAACGCGTGAAGAACGCGGTGATCGTGCCGACCGGGGCCAAAGGCGGTTTCTACCCCAAGCAATTGCCCCCGCCCGCAAAGGATCGCGATGCCTGGGCGGCGGAAGGGCAGGCAAGCTACGAAATCTTCATCCGCACCTTGCTGTCGGTCACCGACAACATTGTGAAGGACAAGGTCGTCCATCCCGACGCAGTCGTGGTGCATGACGGCGAAGACCCCTATTTCGTGGTTGCCGCCGACAAAGGCACAGCGCGCTTCTCCGATGTTGCCAATGGCATCGCCGAGACCCGCAATTTCTGGCTCGACGATGCCTTCGCCAGCGGCGGATCGAACGGATATGATCACAAGGCGATGGGAATCACCGCGCGCGGCGCGTGGGTCTCGGTCCAGCGGCACTTCCTCGAAATGGGGATCGACGTGCAAAGCGAGAGCGTGCGCGTGGCCGGGTGCGGCGATATGTCGGGCGATGTGTTCGGCAATGGCATGCTGCTGTCGAAAGCGATTAAGCTCGTTGCGGCCTTCGACCACCGCCACATCTTTATCGACCCCGATCCCGATCCGGCGAAGAGCTGGAAAGAACGCAACCGCCTGTTCAACCTCTCCAGCTCCAGCTGGGAGGATTACGATTCCGACCTGATTTCATTGGGTGGCGGGGTTTTCTCGCGCAATCAAAAGAGCATCAAACTGCCCAAGCAGGCGCGCGAAATGCTGGGCATAGAGGAGGCGGAAATTGCGCCCGACGCGCTCGTCACCGCGATCCTCAAGGCTGAGCTCGACCTGACCTGGTTCGGCGGCATAGGCACCTATATTAAGGCCGAAAGTGAGAGCGATGCAGCGGTCGGCGATCCAGCCAATGACGCGCTGCGTGTAAACGCGGCGGACGTGCGCGCCAAGGTGATCGGCGAGGGCGCGAACCTGGGTGTGACACAGGCGGGACGCATCGCCTTTTCGCTGGGCGGAGGCCGGGTCAACACCGACTTCATCGACAATTCGGCCGGCGTCGATTGCTCCGATAACGAGGTCAATATCAAGATCGCGCTGGCAGCGGCCAAACGTGGCGGCAAACTGCCTGAGAAGAAGCGCGTCAAACTGCTGGAGGCGATGACCGATGCGGTGGCCGCCATCGTGCTGGAAGACAACCGCCTGCAGGCATTGGCGCTGTCTATCGCAGAGGCCGGGGGCAGCGATGCGACCGCGTCTTACACCAGGCTTATCGAAACACTCGAAGACATTGGCGACCTGGATCGTCGCACCGAAGGACTTGCAGCCAGCGATGCGTTGATCCGGCGTGCGGGCGAGGGCCAAGGCCTGACCCGGCCCGAGCTGGCCGTGCTGCTTTCCTCCGCCAAACTCGCGCTGCAAGACGCAATCGAAGACAGCCCGCTGGCCGGTGATCCGGCGATGGAGGACACGCTGATTGCGATGTTCCCCGAGCGGATGCAGGACGATTTTGCCAAGCAGATTCGCGAGCACCGACTGCGCAATGAACTGGTCGCGACCGAGCTTGCCAACCGGATCGTCAACCGGCTCGGCCTGCTCCCGGCGTTCGAACTTGCCGAGGAAGAGGGCGCGCCGCTGGCTGCGGTCGCCAACGCTTTTGTTGCTGCCGACAAACTGTTCGACATGCGTTCGCTATGGACCGAGATCGACGACGCCAAGATGAGCGAAACGACACGCATCATGCTGTTCGAGCGGGTCGCAAATGCACTGCGCGGCCATATGGCCGATCTGTTACGCGCGGGCGCGGCCAAGCGGCCACCGGTCGAGCTGGTCGAGGAATTGCGCAGCGGCGTGGATGAGCTCGACGCCGCCACCGAGGCCTTGCTGGCGGGCGAATCGCGCCAACAGGCCGAGAAGATGTGCGGCGAGCTAGTGGATGCCGGAACGCCCGAGAAGCTGGCCAGGCGGGTTGTGCACCTGTTCGAAATGGACGGAGCGATTGGCCTCGCCAAGCTGGCGCGCGATGCCGATGTCGGCGCGATGGATCTGACTGATGCCTTCACCGATCTCGGCCTTCGGCTTGGGCTCGACTGGGCACAATCGACCGCCGCGCTGATGGAGCCGTCCGATGTGTGGGAGCGGCTGCTCGTCGCCGGGCTGGCGCGCGATTACCAACAGATGCGGCTCGATTTCCTCAAACGCCTGGTCAGGCGCAAAAAGGGCAAGGCCGATCCGGGTCAGGCGATCGAGGATTGGGCGGGGGAGAATGCCGCCTCCATCCGCCAGTTCAAGGCAATGGTCGGTCGGGCCAAGGCGCACAGCCCAGTCGCACCCGCAGTGCTGGCACAAATCGCCAGCCAGGCGCGCAACCTGCTCGAAGCTTGACGGCAGCGCATTTTGGCGCAAGCGTCCGCGCCATGGATAGCGCCGATATCGTAATCGTGGGCACCGGGCATGGCGGCGCGCAAGCGGCCATTGCGCTGCGCCAACAGGGCCATGAAGACACTATCATGATGGTGGGGCGCGATTCCGTTCCGCCCTATGAACGCCCGCCTTTGTCCAAGGAATATCTGGCCGGAGACAAGGCATTTGAGCGGATCATGATCCGCCCGGAGAAATTCTGGGCCGACAAGAATGTCACCCTGCGCC
>JBCBDF010000012.1:0-17081 GCA_038529875.1 Pseudomonadota bacterium
GCTTCGGCCTTGGTCTCCTCCACCTCTTCAAGCTCCTCTAGAAGAGCTTCCTGGATCATGCGATTGAACTCACCGTCGATCTCCGCGTCGATTGCTGACGCGATCTCGCGCATTCGCTCGATATCGGTTCCGTCCTCATTCCGGACCACGCCTGTTTCATAGCGCGCAACCAGCACATCGAGACGGCGTTCCAAGTCGGCAAGAAGCTGAAGTTCCTCAACCTCCTCGCTGCCGACCATATCAATTTCAGCACCGATAATGCTGCGTATCTCCGATAGGTTGGTGCGAATACCTGCGATCAGCCGCGTCTGCTTGGCAGTACCATCAGACTGGCCGAGCACGAGTTTATCGCCAAATTCCTTGAACAGCTGGTATGTCTCATTCGAGAGCCGCAAGTGGGCTTGATACGACCGATTGGCCAATTCCATCCGGTCAATATGGAAGCGGGCCTGGTTGCTGGTCCACACCGCCGCACCAGCGCCCGCCGCTGCCATGGCGAGCAGCGCTCCATATGCCATGGTTGCCTTTGTAGTCAGTCTCATCGCCATTACCTGTCTTTCCACCATTATCGCAGGTCCTGCGATTTATTCCTGAACCCGTGTCAGGCTGCGCTTCGCAACCGTTTCACAGAGCCATCCAGAATGTCGGCGAGCATGGTGCCTGCAAAGACGCCATCCATCAATTGTTCGCGCGACACGATCTCAAAACCGCCCGCTGCGCTCGCCTCAGCTGATGCCATGGGCGAAAGTGAAATCATGCCGGAAACCGCTGCCGGTTCTATGTCGATTTCGCGCAGGTGCTTTACGCCGCCGACAGCACTTACAGCATCGCCGCAGGCGTAGAAATAGGCAGATGCCGCATCGCGAATTGCGTTGGGTTCAGAAAGCAGTTTGGCAGTCTCGGCTTGATAGATGCCATCAGCCAGTTCGACGACGGCGACTTCGGCACCGTTTTTTTCTGCATCGCCGAGAAGATCGAGAAACGCTTTTTCGATACGAGGAATGGGCTGCATGTAAGTCGATGCAAGACCGGCGTCGGTGAAGTCAGCGACGTAGTGAAGCCCTGCATCACACATCGAATTGTAATCGCCAAAAGCGCCTGTGCCTGTCGCCTTGATCCCGGCAACATTGAAGCCTGCCTGGCGCAAGCCAAATGCGAGCGCTGCTGTCATCGTGGTCTTGCCGGCATTCATGGAAGAGCCAGTGACAACCAAAACCGGAATGCTTGGGCGGGTGCGGCTTTCGGCAATCGCATACTGATTGACGTTTACCGGCTGACCATCGGCGCGCAGCAAGCGGCCGACAGGGCGCAGACGGGTCGGCGCTGAACGCAGCTGGTTCACATGGCGCATTTTCCCGGCAACACCGCCGCCTGCAAGAAGGTCACAGCTCTCTGCGCCGATTTCGGCAAGACCTTCGAACTGGTCGGGCGCATAACGCGCTGCGCATGCTACGACCCCATAATCGCCGACATAGATTTCCGAGGGGCGACCGGTCGTCAGCTGAAAGCGCTTGTGATTGCCGATCTTCTCAACCTGGACCAGCAGGAGATCGCCGGGAGCCATTGCGCCAGAGTCTTGATCCATTGTCGCAACATCGCTGCGATCGACGCGGCGCGTGGTGAAGGTCCATTTGGCATTGCCTGGGACCGGAGTGGCATCCTTATTCTGATGAGTGTTCACCTTCTTTACCTCCTGATGGACGGGGTTGTCTGACATCCCCTGATCTAGGCCATCAGCGTGAACCTGAATTGTCTGATCTCTGAACGAACGCCTTGGGAATCGTGAAAACTCTCTAAATTCGGGCGGTGTTTTAATGCAGGAAAAACAGAGTGTTAATCGTGGCGAAATTTATGAGAGAACTCTAAATCGATCATGAAAATTGTCTTTGTGTCGTTGCGCAAGACAAGAGCGTGGTTGCATCTGGCTGACGTCCAACACGGAGGCAGCAATGCAACATTTCAATCGTCTCAGCGCCGCAATCGATACAAGAGCGCTGCTCGAAGAGATCGCATCGGTCGACAACGCCTGGGGCCTTTCGACCGGGCGTCAGGAGAAGATCGCCGTACAGCGCGAAGCTTTGGCCATTCCGATTCGTGGTCTTCGCAAGTCAGCAATGGCCGGGCGCGAACGCCGCGATGTGCAGGAGAGCCGCTGGACCACTGGCTCTGCCAACTTTCCGCAGGTGCGCAGACTGTTTGAATACTGGGCGCGGCGCACAGACTCGCTGCCGGGCCGCGCGAAGATCGTCTGTCTCCCGGCTGGCAAGCGCGTCTACCCCCACATCGACCGGGGCGAGTATTATCGTCTCCACAATCGCTATCACGCAGTGCTCAAGTCTTCCCAGGGCTCGTGGCTCAAGGCAGGCGAAGAAGAAATCCGCATGCGTGAAGGGGAGCTGTGGTGGTTCGACAACAAGCAGGTTCACGAGGCGCGAAATGATGGAACGGAAGACCGGATTCATATCATTTTCGATCTGCTTCCCGCTCGTCTGGCAAAACAGGCCTATTCCCAAATTCCTCTGGAGGCGGCCTGATGTTCGTCGATCTCGACTTTCCGATTGCCCGCACTTCCAGGCTTCCTGAAACGCTGCGTCCTGCCCATGCGGTTGATCGTATTCGGTTCAGGCCGCGCAGTGGGCCGAATGAGCTCGATTGCTGGATATTCCAGCCTCTCCATCGCGATGTCGCGGCGGCGCCGGTCATTGCCGTGCATGGCATCAAGCGCCAGGCGCGCGAGCAGGTCGAGTTGCTATCAGAACGCGCGCGTATACAAGGGCGGGTCGTGATCGCTCCATTGTTCGATCAAGCGCGCTGGCCGCGTTATCAGCAAGCGGTCGTGCGCGGTCGTGCTGACAAGGCTTTGCTTCGTCTAGTTGCAGAATTAGAAGCGGAAGGGGTGCTGGCGTCGCAGCGCTTCATTTTCTCCGGCTTTTCCGGTGGAGCGCAATTCGTGCACCGTTTCGCAATGCTCTATCCGCAGCTCGTTGAACGGCTGATTGTCTCCTCGCCTGGCTGGTACACAATGCCCGATGACAAGCTTTATCCATATGGGCTTTCTGCGCCCGAGAACCGCCGCGCAGTGGACCGGCTGAAAGATAACCTGAAACGGTTTCTGCAGATTCCGATCACCGTCACTATTGGCGAGCGTGACAATAAGATCGACTCAAACGTACGCACCAACGAGCTTCTCGACGCCCAGCAAGGTGAAACCCGGATGGAGCGAGCTCGATCCTGGACGCTCGACTTGCTTCAGCGAGCTCAGGCGCTTGGCGTCGATGCAAACGTCAGGCTGGTTAGGCTGGCGCGCTGTGGACACAGTTTCAAACGCTGCGTTCGGCGCGGGGGGTTGGATCGATTGATCCTGCCCGGTCGCGCCTCCGGGAGGCTCGATAACGCTTCACAGCAGCAGACATGTGATCTCGCTGCATGACAAAACCTCAACAGTTCATGCCGCCTATCGCTGGAGCAAAGCGGGGGCGCAAGATCGCGCTCGTGGCGCTGTTTGCGCTCGGCCAAGCTGTCTGCGCCGCGATTGCCGCTTTTGCAACGCGCGATGTGTTCCTGGCCCTTCGCAACGATGTATCGATGCCAACCATGGCGCTTATCGCCATCGCCCTGTCAGGCGTAGGGATCGCGGCAATGCGCATTGGGGAGCGAGTCATCGCCGAGAGCGTCGGTCAGCACTACGCAGCCGAACTGCGAAAAGAGCTGTTCACTCACCTTTCGAGCATCCCGGCAAGCATTGTACGCGAGAAACGTAATGGCGGCCTCGCCTTGCGCTTCGTGGGCGATCTTAGTGCTGTGAAAGGCTGGGTCTCACTTGGCCTTGCCCGCCTAATTTCCGCATCGATTGTTTTGCCCAGTGCTGCCCTGGTTCTTTACTTGCTCGAGCCTGTGTTAGCCCTTGCTGCGATTGTTCCGATCGTCATCGGTCTTGGCATCATGTCGATACTCGGTTCCCGTCTGACCCCGCTTCACAAGAAGTTGCGAAGTCGGCGCGCGCGGCTGGCTGCCGATATGAGCGAGCGCGTGCCCGTGGCTGCTGAATTGCGTCTTTTGGGAAGGCTCGAGATTGAGCATAGCAACCTGGCCAAGCGCACTGACCGACTTGTCGAAGCGGCACTGCAACGCGCGTTTTCTTCCGCCACGTTGCGGGCCATCCCCGATATAGCATCTGGGGCTGCTGGCGCAGCATTGCTTTTCTTTGCAATACGCTCGCAAACACCTGTTCCCATTGTCGCAGGCGCACTTGCCGCCCTTGGGCTCATGGTGCAGCCGATGCGCTCGCTTGCTGGTGTCTGGGACAAGAACCGCGCATGGCAAGCGGCCCGCATGAAATGTGAACGCCTGCTCGCAATACCACGCCATGCGGACGAGCGGCATGCCCCTTTCGCCAACAACGATGTCGTGCCAGAACTTGCCTTCCGGGATGTATCGGCAGGGCGCTTGAAGAACGTCACCGCAAACGTTGCCGCTGGCAAGAGTGTAGCCATTGTCGGTGGGAATGGCGCAGGCAAATCGACACTGCTGCATCTCGCCGCCGGCATCGATAGACCTGAGCTTGGACGTGTCACCATTGCAGGGCAAGAGCCTCAAAAGCTGCCATCAAGTGATCGCCGAAACCTCATTGCCTTGATGAGCAAATCCTCACCGATACTTGCGGGCAGTTTGCGAAGAGCGCTGACGATGGGATCTGCAAAACGCCCGGACGACGGGACCGTTATGACTATAGCTCAGCAATTCGGACTTGGCGGCGTGATCGAGCGTCTTGGCGGGCTTGACGGCAAGGTTGCTGAAGGTGGACGCAACCTTTCATCGGGCGAAGTTCGCCGATTGTTGCTCGCCCGTGTGGCGTTGAGCAAAGCCCGATTTCTGTTGCTGGACGAACCAGATGATGCGGTCGACGCGCGTGGCGTTGAGCTGATCGTGAACCTTATCGAAGGCTCGTCTCAAGGAGCCCTGGTAATCACTCACAGCCTCACCTTGGCGCGACGCTGCGATGAGGTATGGGTAATCGAAGATGGTGAAATCACCCTTCAAGGGTCACCTGGTCAAATACTGGCTCCGGGCAGCAGATGGGCCTGCCTGATGGGCGAAGGGAAAGCTGCCTGACAATGAGTAAAGCGAGGGGCTCGTGCGCATTCTGCACGAAATGGCCGTTGGTCTGTGTCGCGGCGATCGCATGCCTGTCACAACCAGCTCTGGCGTCGGACGATGATGACGATGACGATGAGCCAGAGCAGCAAGAGGTGCTGTTCGTGCTTGAGGAAGCATTCACCCAAGAGAAAGGGGAATGGCAGATCGGTTTTGCCCTTTCGCAATCCCTCGAGGAAGGCGGTGAGCGCGAATGGGAAGCCGAGATCGAATACGGTCTGACCGAAAGGCTCCAGATCGAAGCCGAGTTCGAATTCGAGCAGGAAAGCGGCGAGAACGAGATCGGGGATATTGAGCTTGGGTTAGCCTATGCCATCGTAGAATCGGAGGCCTCAGGGGAACCGGAAGTCACTCTGGGCGCAGCAATCTTGATCCCGTCTGGTGATGGTGAGGGGGATGCCAGCGGAGTGGGTTTTGAGCTCTTGCTTGCAGCGAGCCAGGAGGTGACCGAAGGTCTCTTCGCGCACGCCAACTTTGGTTTCTCGGAAGCCGCGACAAGAGACTTCGACACCTTTCGCCTGAATCAGAGCGAATGGAGCGCCGGTGCAGCTCTCGCGTACGGTTTTGCCGATGAGTGGTTCGTGATCGGCGAATATGAATTCGCACGGGAAGCGGAGGATATTGGTCTTGGGGCTGTACGTGCATCATCTCACACTGCTGCATTGGGCGTTACCGGAGAGATCGCGGAGGAATTCACTATCGGCTTAGGTGGCGCATTCGTCATTGATAAAGGCGAAGAGTCTGCACAAGTGCGGTTCTTGATGCAGGTTGAGTTTTAGCTTCTGTGTTGGTCGGGCGAGCTACTTAGGCGTGGCTGTGTTCGCTCCTAAAGCATGCGACTAGTCGAAGCTGGCCGAAGAAACGGAGGTCGGCAATCCCACCCCAGAAAGCGGACGCCAGCCAGATAGTGACCGGCGCCCAGCAGCAGTCAAATCTCAGTCTTCTCTGCGAGAGTGAGAGCATCTTCGATATCGACGCCGAGGTATCGAACGGTGTTTTCGATTTTCGAGTGTCCGAGCAGGATCTGGATCGCTCGAATATTGCCCGTAGCTTTGTAAATCATTGAGGCCTTGGTTCTCCTGAGCGAATGGGTGCCATACTCCTCAGGTCGCAGCCCAATCGCCGCGACCCATTCATCAACGAGTCGGGCGTATTGGCGCGTGCTCAGATGGCGGGCGGCATCAACGCGGCTTGGGAAGACATAGTTCTCAACCGCTCCACCTCTAAGTTCTAGCCAGGCAAACAAACTATCTCTTGCGTCCTTGGCAATCTCGAATTGAACAGGCTGACCAGTCTTTCGCTGCGTGATCGTTGCTCGGGTTCTGATTTCTGGTCCGCTCACTAAGTCACCGATTTTAAGCTCAACGAGATCGCAGCCTCGCAGCTTGCTATCAATCGCGATATCAAACAGCGCTCGGTCGCGAACGCGCCTCTCTCGATCAAGAAAGAATCGGATCGCCCAGACCTGCTTTTGATTAAATGGACGCTTGGGCCCGATCTTCGCGCCGAAGTTCCAGGGCACGCGGTTCTGCGCTGCAGGGTCATATTGCGAGTATGTCATTATCATTCTCCTTGGCCGGAATGGCCTTCGAGAATGTCCGCTTTCGGGAACTAAGATATTGGATCGCTATGTCTTGGATTGGGGCGCTTTACAGTCACTGAGACCACGCAGGCTTGCCGAGCTTTTTCGTCAAGATCAGTCGCAAAGCATCGTTGCCCTAATCGCAAAGTATCGCTTACGTGTAGAATCCGCCAAACTAAACGACCGGGAAATTGAGTCTCAAATATCTGAAAAATCATGATAAATGGCGCACCCGACAGGATTCGAACCTGTGACCTCTGCCTTCGGAGGGCAGCGCTCTATCCAGCTGAGCTACGGGTGCGGATACGCCAAACAGCGTAAGCGGATGCGCCCCTAGCAAGCCAGCTCGCAGCGCACCACCCAAAATCGCGGGCGCAATTGCGTTGGTGTGCGGCATTGATGTGCGCCAGCCAAACCCCGCCGCAATATCCGCAGGCATGATTAACCGATCGGAAAGGGTCGCAGGCTACCTCGGCTCACGTCATGTCAGCACTATCCCCACACGAAATGCGCGCTATGGAACGCGCGGCCCACGCCAACCGGTCGCTCGATGATTTCGATTACCAGTGGCAACGCCTGCACGATCAAGCGGCAGAGCTGACAAAGCTGGCTCAACTCGCAGCGGAGCCGGTTACGGACGAGGTTGTAGGCTTTCCAGCCCGCTTGATGAATGCTGATAAAGACCAGCGCACCCTCGCCTGGCTCGGCATTGAGGATATCGACGCCATGATGCAGCCGGGCCTTACCGCTCTGCACACCGTCACTGCACGCGGACAGAATGCCAGCGTCCCGGCGCTCGCGCTGTGGCGTGAATTTCATGCAGCGCGTGCTTCGCTGCTCGCTCTGGCTCCGCCAGCCTCGGGCCCGGATGATCAGCCAGGGCTCGACAAAGCCGCATAGCGGACAATTTCGCGAAAGCGCTCTTGACCGCGTTCGCGCTATGTTCCAACCTTGCTGAATGACCAGCGAGGCTACACCCACACTTGATTCGGCACCCCCGGCGGGTTCGGACGCAAACGTCGGCATCAAGTCCAGCGCGGTGGCGCGCGGGATCATGCGGTTGTTCGCGCGCAACGATATCTGGTGCATTCCCGAAATGCCGCTGAAGAATGGGCGGCGCGCTGATCTGATGGGCGTCGATGCCAAGGGACAGGTGGTGATTGTCGAGATCAAGGTTGCACGCGGCGACTTGCTTGGCGACAGTAAATGGCCCGACTATCTCGATTTCTGCGACCGGTTTTTCTGGGGGCTTGCCCCGGGGATGGATCGCAGCCCGCTCGATAGCGAAGCCTACCAGCCCGATACGTGCGGCGTGATCGTGGCCGATAGCTATGATGCTGAGATTTTGCGCCATGCCCCGCTTGGGCCACTCGCGCCAGCGCGGCGCAAGACGCAGGTTGAGGCGCTGGCAAGGGCGGCGATGCGGCGGCACACCGCATTGCTCGATCCCGATTGCCGCGATTGGGCACTGGGCTGATTATCCTTATAGGCAAAGCGTAATCGGTAGGTCATAACGCCCATCATGGATCGCGCTTCATGATTCAAGGCTTCAGCATTCCGGTCACCATTGCGCTGGCGAGCCTCGCGGTGACGGTGATCGTCGCCCTGCGTTATCTCATTACCAGCGGCCTGTTCGACCTACTGACCCGCAAAATGCGCCCCGACCTCTATGCCGGGCAGGGGTCGCAGATTGCGCGGGAAATTCGCTGGTCGCTGATCGCCGCGGTGATTTTCGCGGTTCCGGCGGCGGTTGCGATCTGGAGCTGGCGGCATCACGGCTGGACGATGCTGTACACCGATCTTGGCGACTACCCGCTGTGGTATGCACCGCTATCACTGCTGGTCTTCCTGTTTGCGCACGATACGTGGTTTTACTGGACCCACCGCCTCATGCACCGCCCCAGGTGGTTCAAGCTGGCGCACCGCGTGCATCATGACAGCCGCCCGCCAACGGCGTGGACCGCCATGAGCTTCCACCCGATCGAAGCGGTCACCGGCGCAGTCATCATCCCGCTGCTGATGTTCATCATCCCGATCCATATCGCGATCCTTGCCCTGGTGCTGACCGCAATGACGGTGATGGGAGTGACCAATCATATGGGGTGGGAGATATTTCCTCGCTGGGTTGTTCATTCGGTGTTGGGGAATTGGGTGATAACAGCCAGCCATCACGAGCGGCATCATGAGGAATATCAATGCAATTTCGGGCTCTATTTCCGGTTTTGGGACAGGTTGTGCGGAACCGATCACGGGCTATCGCGCCGCATCGTCGAGGATGCGGGGCACGCGCGGGCCTATTCCGAACAAGCAGCGCCCGACTAAACGGAGCCGCGCTTGTCGCCGCCACTGCCTTGACCGGCATGGCCACCCCTGCGAGCGCGGGCGAAGTGGTGATCACCATCACCGATATGCGCTCGACCAAGGGCGTGGTGCGGGCCTGCATGACGACCCAGAAAAAGGTTTTCCCCAAATGCCGCAAGGATCCCAATGCACACCGCACCGTGGTGTCGGCTGATGGCAATGTGACGATCCGTTTCACCGGGGTCGAGCCGGGCAGTTATGCCGTCGCCCTGCTGCATGATGAGAATGATAACGGCAAGGCAGACCGGGCATTGGGCATGATGCCAAAGGAAGGCTTTGGCTTCTCACGCGACGCCAAGGTGCGCATGGGCCCACCCAAGTTCAAAGATGCCGTGTTTGAGCATGGCACGGGCGCGCAGAACCTGACCATCAAGATGCGCTATATGTTTTAGTTTCACCTTAAGAATTGCGGGCGGAATTGACGGCTGCGCACCGCCATGTGCCACGCTGAAGCGATGACGCCACGCATTCACTTGGCCCGCCTCAGCAATGACGGCGCGACTTTCTGTGTGACTTAACGACATGTTTACCATGCATCGGCAATACGGGTGACAAGAACCGTTTAATAAGGGGCGAATACGGGCCATGGACAATCTGCGGGGCGCTTTCGATGCATCGGAACCAGCCGACGACAATCTGGACTGGGACTCGATCGAGGAACAGGACGCACGCGATGTGCCGCCCGATTCGATCGGCCAGGACGAACGTCGCATGCAGGTAAGGGCCTACAATCACTGGGCCAGCCTGCTGGGCGAGCGCAGCTTCCCCCCTATCGAAGACCTGGAGCCTGAAAGCCTGCCCGATTTCGGACCGTATTCTGTTGTGCTCGATTTTTCGGCCGGGATCGAAGATCCGGCTGTCCAGTATCTGGGCGGCTCGCTGGCAGAAGAATGCGGCGCAGAAGGGCACATTTCCAAGCTTTCGGACGTTCCCCCGCGTTCTTTGCTGAGCCGAATCACCGATCACTACATGCAAATTCTCGCCAACCAGTCGCCGATTGGGTTTGAAGCGGAATTCGTGAACCAGCGCGGCATCGAAATCCTGTATCGCGGCATCTTGCTGCCGTTTTCCAGCGACAATGAGACGATCGATTTCATCTATGGCGTGATCAACTGGAAGGAAATGGCCGACCAGGTGTCCGCAGACAAGCTGCTGCTTGAGATCGACGCGGCGCTGGAGACCGAGGAAGATATCGAAGCCGAAGCGGATGAGCCAGTTAAGCATCACGCCGGCCCGGTAACCGAATGGGCGGATTCGCCTTCGCACGAGATGGGCGGGGTTTCGGCCATTAGCGAAAGCACCGATTACGACGTGGAGCAGGCCGAAGAGGCGCAAGACGAAGAGCCACTCGATCTGGGTGATTTTGCCGACGTGACTTCCATTGGCGCGGGAGAGGATGACACGATGACAGACGGCGATGATGAACATGACGATCTGCCGACGCCCAAGTTCGGCGAATACGCGCTCGACGATCTTGATGAGCTCGACGAAGATGGCGAAGAGGAAGACGACAGCTCTTACGACTTCGCATCGCTGACCGACTACATCGAAGCACCGACGAAGAAGGCGCTCGCGCTCGACCTTGATGCTCCTGAAGGAGACGATGGCGACTACGAGAACGACGATTTCGGCACGTCGAAGTCGGACGATTCCGATTTCGCGATGCCCGATTTCAGCGCGCTCAACACTGCGCCGGAAGCCGAGCCAGATTTTGCACCAGAACCCGCCAACGAAACATTTGGCGAGCCGACTCCGATGGAAGAAGAAGTTGAGATTGCTGCTGCACCGGACGATGCAGAGCAGTTCAACGACGACGCTGCTGACGAGACTCCCATCGAGGATGCGCCCGCAGAATACGCTACTTTCGATGAAACTCCGCTCGAACTGGGCGCAGCGGAAGAAGTCGCTCCTTACGAAGCTCCGATGGAACAGCCCCCAGTCGATGAAGCTGTTGCTGAAGAGGCTGCTGTCGAACAGGCTCCGACCGAGGAACCTGCTTTCGACGATACGCCGGTAGAAGAGACGCCGGTCGAAGAGACACCGGCTGACGCGCAACCCGTCGATGAGGCGCCGGTCGAAGATTCGCCAGTTGAAGCGCCGGTCGAAGATGCAGTTGTCGAAGACGCGCCGGTCGAAATGGAGCACGCGGTTGGCACCGTCGCTGACGAAAAGGCGTCCGATGAGCGGGCTCCGTTGGAACTGTCGAGCGAGCTGATCGACGACCTGCCTCAGGATGCAGGTTTGTATGACTGCCTCGCCTCCGCGCGCGAGCTGGCGCAAACCGCTAACGCGACCGAAGATCGCAGCCGCCAGGCGCTTTATGCCGCCGTTGGCCGGGCCTACGATTTCTCGCTCGCCGCTCAGGAAGCGCCTGAAGACTATAACGAGCTGATCGAGGAAAGCGGCCTGACGGTTCAGGAGCGCGCTCCGATGACGCCGGTCGTTAAACTGGTATTCGGCGCCGATTACGACAAAACACGCCTAACCGAATATGCCGCCGTCCTCAGCCACGCACACCGCGAAGGACTGGAGCGGGGCAGCCTCGCCAAATTCCTCACCGAAGCGGAAGGCGGCCTCAAGGGCGTCGTCCAAGCGGAACGTCGCCTGCGTCGCGAAGAGGCGGGCAAGGAAGTCGATCCGCTCGACGGTCCACGCGAAGCGCTGGCCAAGCAATTGCGCGAGCTGGAAGCGATGATGTTCGAAGCGCTGGACGCCGATGGCCCTGAATTTGGCCTGGTCATGATCCGCCGCACCGAAGATGGCGATGTCGAGCTGCTCGGCGAAATCGAGCAGGACATCCCGATGATCGAGCGCGCTGCACGCAAGCTGGTCGGCTAACGTACCGCTCACCCGGTCCAGGTTTGGCCTGGTCGACGGCGTACCCGAATCTATACGCTACCCTGTACCAACGCGCTTGGGCGCGTTATTCCGTGCGCTCCAAAGACGTGGCGGCACCTATTATGTCGGTGCCTGATAAATTCCCGGGGACGCAATGAAGAGCAAGAGAGCGCGCATGGTGATGTGGGTATTGGGCATTGTTGTAGCGCTAGCCGTTATCGCGGGCCTGGCGCTGCAATTTGCGATTTCGCGCAACGGCCCTGCTGTGCTGAGCGCGGTGGACCGGCTGAGCGGCGGCTCTGACAATGTCGCACTGAAAGCCGAAATCTCAACCGGCGAGAGCGCCGCGCAGAAACTCTACGTCTGGGGTCCCGGCCAGCAAACCGAAAATTCCGAAAAGCGTCCGGTCCTGATGTTCGTCCATGGCGGCAGCTGGCGTTCGGGCGATCCGGTCGATTATGGCTTTATCGGCCGTAGTTTTGTGCCAAAAGGGTTCGTTGTGGTGCTCGCTGGGTACCGAATGCACCCGGAAGCGGTCTATCCGGCCATGCTGGAGGACACTGCCAGCGCGATCGCATGGACCAGGTCGGAAATCGAACAATATGGCGGCGATCCCGATCATATCGTGGTCGCGGGGCACTCCGCGGGTGCATACAATGTCGTAATGACTGCGCTGGAAGAGCAATGGCTCGGCCGCCTCGGTCATTCACCCAGCGATCTGGCGGGCGTGGTGGGCCTTTCTGGCCCGTACGATTTCTATCCGTTCGACAGCGATTCGACCCGGAACTCATTCGGTCCAGCCGAGAATCCCGAAGCGACACAGCCGATCAACCATGTCAACGGCGACGCGCCGCCCATGCTGCTGATCCATGGGGAGCAGGACACGCTGGTTTATCCGCGCAACACGCGCGAATTGGCCAAGCGATTGAGCGAAGCGGGAGCGGATGCAACAACGCGATTCTTTACCGATATGGAGCACAACCAGCCGCTGATCGCCCTCGCCGCACCGTGGCGCAATTCGGGCGAAATTGACGATGCGATCGCGGAATTTGCCAAAAGAGTGGGCGCGCGGGCAAAAACTTCAGTTTCGGTTCAGGCCGAAACGCGTTAGCACCTGCGTCATGCGCATCTCCCAAACCCCAGTACCTAGTCTGGCTCCAGGTCTGACTTCGAGAGCACTCACGGCACTTATCGCCCTGCTCGCAAGTTTCGCGCTGGCGGTGCAATCGGCCGCTGCGCAATCGATCCTGCGCGATGCGGAGACCGAAGCACTGCTGGCCGACATGGCCGCTCCGCTGGTCGAAGTCTCCGAATTGGAAGGCGGCAATGTCGACATCGTCCTCATCAACGACTCCTCTATCAACGCCTTCGTCGCGGGCGGGCAAGTGGTCTACATCCATTCCGGGCTGATCGACGCGGCAGACACCGCCAATGAAGTGCAAGGCGTGATCGCGCACGAGCTGGGCCACATCACCGGCGGGCACATTGTTCGTTTCAACGAGGGCGCGAGTGCCGCCAGCAACATTTCGATCCTTTCGCTGTTGATCGGAGTTGGGGCCGCTCTTGCCGGCGCAGGCGATGCAGCCATCGGTGCGATCATGGCCGGGCAGCGCGCCGCGCTCGGCAAATTCCTCGCCTTTAGCCGGGTGCAGGAAAGCGCAGCCGATGCGGCTGGTGCACGCTACCTTTCCGACGCGGGCATTTCGGGCCGCGGCTCGATCAGCTTTTTCGAAAAGCTGCAAAACCAGGCCCGTCGCTACGGCTATGCCCGCGACGACGAAGCTGAGTTCACCCGCACCCACCCCCTCTCCAGCAACCGGATCGCGCGCCTGCGCGAAGTCTACACCGTCGATCCTGCTTGGGATGCGCCCGATGATGCGGAATTGCAGGCACGCTTCGAACGGGTGAAGGCCAAGCTGTTTGGATATATGCATGATCCGCAGCGCACCCTGAACCGCTATCCCGCCAGCGACACCAGCGTTCCGGCGCGCTATGCCCGCGCCTATGCCTACCACAAGGACGCGCAAATCGACGCTGCGCTGGCAGAGGCAGATGCTTTGCTCGCCACGGATGCAAACGACCCCTATTTCCTGGAGTTGAAGGGGCAAGTGCTGCTCGAATCCGGCCAGCCGCAAGAGGCGCTGGCCCATCTGCGCCGCGCGACGGACCTGACGCTGAACCAGCCGCTAATCGCGTCGATGTTCGGCCACGCCTTGATCGCAACCGAAGACGAGAGCAATTATTCCGAGGCGGAGCGGGTGTTGCGCGCCGCCGTTTCGCGCGACCGCCTCAACCCCTTCGCCTGGTATCAGCTGGGCGTGGTCTATGCCGCCCGAGGAGACATGCCGCGCGCACGCCTCGCCAGCGCAGAACAGCAGGTGATGACCCGCCGCTATCCCGAGGCTTTGCGCAGCGCGCAGGCAGCCGAAGCAGGGCTGCCGGTGGGCTCGCCTGACTGGATCAGGGCGCAGGACATCTCTCTGCAAGCGCGCGCCGAACTGGAACGGCTGCGCGATAGCCGCTAATACGCTGCATCGATCAGGTCGGGTCTGTTAGGCCGGGCGATAGACAGAGCAAATTTTAGGAAGCAGACGAAATTGATCAAGAATCTGGCAACGGCGATGCTCGCCCTCGTTTTCGGCTTTTTGGGAGCGGCAACTTGGTCCTATGCCGGGCTGGCCGATAATCGCACGCGTGCCTTCATGCTCGAAAACCCGGAATTGCTGCCACAAATGGCGGAGGCCTATCGCACGCAGGAAAACGCTCAACAACTGGCTACAGTGCGCGCCGATGTAGTGAAGCCATTCCCCGGCGCCTTTATCGGTAACCCAAATGGCACAAAAGTGCTGGTCGAATTTGCCGATTACAACTGCACCTATTGCAAGCAGAGTCTCGCGGATGTGCAGCGCCTGACCGAGGAAGATCCCGAGCTAAAGGTGATCATCCGCGAATGGTCGATCTTCGAGGGCAGCGAGATGGCCGCACGCATGGCGCTCGCCGCCGCGATGCAAGGCAAATATGCCGATTTCCATTATGCAATGTTCCGGCTTGGCCCGGCGACACCGGAAACGGTCGAAGCTGCCGCGGTTGAGGCAGGGCTCGACATGGATCGCGCCCGCGCAGATGCTGTATCAGACCCGGTTAGCGTTGAACTCGCCCGTAATATGGGGCTGGCCCAACAGCTAGGCGTCACCGGCACGCCCGCATGGGTGACCGGGCAGGAAGTCATCAGCGGCGCAGTCGGCTTTGACGTGCTCAAAACTGCGCTCGAAGAAGCTGGCGCGGAAGCCGATCACGCAACAGGCGCATAATGCGAAGCAGCGTGCAATTTTGGCTCGCGAGCCTTGCCTGCGCGCTCTTGGCCGCCTGCACCACGGCCAGCGCCAAATCACCGGCGCGCTCTGACTACACCGCGCAACTGACAGCGCTGGAGAAGTTACAGGCGCTCGATCAGAAACTGCAGAATGTCGGATGGCGGTTGGTGCGCGGCAATGCCCAATTCTGCGAGCAGACCCTGCCATCCATCGGCCTCCAGTTACAGGACGCCGTAAGCTATCGCGAGCCAGAAACGGTGCGGGCCACATTAGGGATGGACGGCGATTTCGCGGTGCAAACTGTCGCGCGCGAATCACCCGCATGGAATGTGGGCGGCCTAAGCTTTGGCCGGGAAATCGCGCGGTTGAACGGGGAGCAGCTCAATGCCTGGCCCGCCGAAGAGCGCTCGCATTGGCAGCGCCTTACCCGCGCGCATGACTTTATTGACGCCGCGCTCGCCAAGGATGATCGTATTTTTGTCGGCCTGGCCAGTGGCGGAGATCTGATGATCCCGCCAGTTGAAGTCTGCGCGTCCCGTTTCGAGCTTGCCGGGAACAGCAAACGTGCCCTGGCCGAGGGATCACGGGTGGTGATCGGCGCGCGCTTCCCCGGTTTCGATTACCCGGAAGACGAATTCGCCGCGGCGATCGCGCATGAGCTGGCGCACAATGTGCTGCGCCACCGCATCTGGCTGGAGGCCAATGGCCGCAAGCGCAAGCATGTGCGCCTGACCGAGCGCGAGGCGGACCGGCTGATGCCGTGGCTGCTTGCCAATGCCGGGTATGATCCGGACGCCGCATACCGTTTCATGACCAAGTGGGGCCCGCGCCACGATGGCGGGCTGTTCCGCGCCCGCACCCATGATGGCTGGGACGAAAGGGCCGATTTCATTCTCGCCGAAATCGCGCAGATCGAGAGCCTGCAAACGCAGCCAGATAGCGAAGACAGCGCCGACTGGCGCACGCATTTCCGCCGCGAGATAGACCCGGATGCACCGTCCAACAGGTGAAACGAGCGCGGTGGGTACTTATATGGACGCAATGCACGACGCGACTGACCGGCTGACAATCCAGCGGACAAACCCACGTCACGCTCACCAACTGGGCCAGCAATCGGCGGTTTTCCGGGGCAAATGGTGCGGCCCGCGCGATTACCCGCGCGCAAAAGCGACTGCCATCGCTCGCACAATTCGTCTACAAGGATAGGCCATGGTGAAGCTTCCCATTCAGCCAGTGCCGTTCTTTGCCAGTAAGAACAGGGCTTTCTGGAATCTCCAGCTTGCAGGCTGGGGCGGGGCCTTCCTGCTGCGCGCCGTGTCGGCGCTGGCCAATGGTCAGCCGCTCGATCTGCTGGTCGTCATCCTAGTCAACACCATCACCGGCTTTTCGATCAGCCTGATCCTGTCGGTGATTTATCGCCAGCTGATCAATCGTCAGCCCATCGTCACCTGGGGCACGACCGGCGTGGTCCTGTTTGTGGCGGTGCTGGTGCATGCCTCGATCGATGCCTGGGTACAGGGGCTGTATATTGGCGGAGCAAGCGAAACCACGTTTTTCCAGCGCCTGATCGGCCTGTCCTATATTCCGCTCACGCTGCTGGGCGGGTGGAGCGCGCTGTATTACGCGACCAATTATTTCCTGACAGTCGAGGAGCAGGCCGGCAGGCTGGAACGGCTCGAAACGCAGGCCACCAGCGCGCAGCTCGCCATGCTGCGCTACCAGCTCAATCCGCATTTCCTGTTCAACACGCTGAATTCGATCAGCACGCTGGTGCTGCTGAAACAGACCGAGCCCGCCAATGCGATGCTAACCCGGCTTTCCGGCTTTTTGCG
>JBCBDF010000013.1:0-17044 GCA_038529875.1 Pseudomonadota bacterium
GCAGGCAATGTGAGCGGTGGCGGGGCGATTTCAGCAAATGGTACGGATGGTGAGAGCACCAGCCCAAGCCACAATGACGCCCCAGGCGGCGGCGGCGCGGGGGGAACCATCGTTGTGCAATCCGGCGGAATGATCGGTGCCAGCCTCTTCGCGGATGGTGGCGATGGCGGTAACCAGCTCATCACCAACAATGAAAACGAAGGCCCCGGCGGCGGGGGCGGCGGCGGCGTGATCGCGACCAGCGGCGGCGCGAGTGCGACCTTTGCACGTGGAGGCGTGAACGGGACCACGTCGTCAAGCTCAATGACAGAGTTCATACCTAATGGCGCAACGCAGGGCGCAACCGGGCAGCCAACGGCCAGCGCCCCATCGCTAGCTGCCACGCCTTTTTGTCGTGCACCAAATGCGCCTCCGACAGTAACCAAGGCAAGCAGCCCAACCGCATCATCGGGGCCCGAACGCTTCCGTATTCCTGGTTCTGACCAGACCTATGTTATTGAATTCTCAAACCCTGGTGCAGCGATCGACACCAACTCCATCGTTCTGACGGATTTGCTGCCATCCGACATGGAATTGTGGACCGGCGATTTCGATGCTTCTGTCCCGGTCAATTCATCGGTAGCATTTATCGATGGTACGGGAACGGCGGCTACTGGGCTTGTCTGTTGCAGCGCCGCCCAGATCACATATTCGAACGCTGCGACCGGCAACGATTTCAGCTACGTACCGAATGGCAGCTATGATCCCAACGTATTGCGTATTCGCATTAGCCCCAGCGGCACGATGCCGGAAGGGTACGATGCAACCAAGAGCTTTGAGATCCTGCTGCGTGCTCGAATCAAGTAGGGTGCGGGCCGACCAGGCCAGAATGAACCGACGATCGATCTGGTGCGCAAACGCCGGACCTACTTGACCAGTTCAACCTGTTCGAAGTCGAGTTCCACCGGTGTCGCACGACCAAAGATCGAGACCGAAACCTTAACCTTCGACTTGTCGAAATCGAGTTCTTCGACAACGCCGTTGAAGCTTGCAAACGGACCGTCGAGCACCTTGACCTGGTCGCCGATTTCGTAGTCGACATTGACCTGCTGCTTGGGCGCGGCCTTGGCCTCTTCGACGCCGCCAAAATAGCGCGCGGCCTCTTTCTCGCTGATCGGTTGCGGCTTATTGTTGTTGCCGAGGAAACCGGTCACCTTGGGCGTGTTCTTGACGAGGTGATAGACATCGTCGTTCATCCGCAGCTTGGCGAGGACGTAGCCGGGCATGAACTTGCGCTCCACCTGAACCTTCTTGCCGCGCTTAACCTCGGTCACGGTCTCGGTCGGAACCTCGACCTCTTCGACCGCTTCGGACAGGCCCAGACGCTCCGCCTCGGAGATGATCGCCTCTTTGACCTTGTTTTCAAAGCCCGAATAAGCGTGGATGATGTACCAGCGAGCCATCGATAATCCTCAAACCAAATCGTTGTATGTGATGCTGCGGATGGAAGCGCTCGCCGCCACACCGCCCAGAAAATTACGCCAGCGTAAGCAGCCAGGAGACGATCGAACTGAACACGGTATCGATCCCGAGGAAGAACAGCGACAGGATCACCATCATGATGAAAACGAAGATCGCCGTGCGGATCGTTTCCTCACGGGTGGGCCAGACGACCTTGCCGGTCTCTGAGCGAACCTGGTTCACGAACTCAGCCGGTGATGTCTTGCGCTTTTTCTCTTCGGCCATGATGCGAGCCTTCTCGTCCTTCAAATCTGCTTTCGCGGATCTTCCCGCTTAACGACCTTCAGGTAGGGTTTCGCGCCGCCCCGAACAAGGTCCGGGAGGGGCAAAGCTGATTGTCGATGTCGGAAAGACGGATGAGCACTTACGCCCGAGTCTCTCCAAAAGCAAGCATGCTGGCGTTGAACCCGAAGCCTCCCGCACGCTTACCAGCAAGCCGCAGTGGGGACGGAGCCGTTAAGGGGCTGGTCATTACGAAAATGCCTCTCTAGCGTGCGCGACTTCAAATCGGGACGGATAGTCCCAAGCCAGGAATCACCGGGGGATCAACCGCACATGGCAACACCAGCAACCGCACCGATCACATTCGCTGACCGCGTGGTCAATGTATCGGACTTCATCTGGGGCGGATCATGGAACGGTGTGGAGGTCATCCCCTTCCCGCCAATGGTCATCATCTTGCTGGGGATTGGCCTTTATGTCATGGCGGGTTTGCGTTTTTACCCGCTGCGCAATTTGGGCGGTGCCTTTGCCGGCCTGTTCAAGAGCCGCAAGAGCGCCGGTGATGGCGAGATCTCGCCTTTTGCGGCGCTCTCAACCGCACTTTCCGGGCAAGTCGGCACAGGCAACCTTGCCGGGGTCGCGACGGCGCTTGCGCTGGGTGGGCCGGGCGCAATCTTCTGGATGTGGGTCACCGCACTGATCGGCATGGCGCTCGCCTTTGCCGAAGGTTCGCTGGCGATCCGTTACCGCGAAAAGACATCGGACGGCGTGTATCGCGGCGGCCCGATGACATACATCATGCTCGGCCTCGGTCCGAAATGGACCTGGCTCGCGATTCTGTTCTGCCTCGGCACGCTGTTCTCGGCGATGATTACCGGCAATTCGATCCAGGCCAATGCGGTTGCCGACGGCCTCAATGAACTGTTCGGCATCCAGGAGGCGGTTGGCGGTGCCATCGTTGCGGTTGCAGTTTTCATCGTGATTATCGGCGGGATCAAGTCGATCGGTAATGTTGCAGAGAAGGTCATTCCCTTCATGGCCGGGGCGTATATCGTGATGGCCCTACTGGCGCTGGTCCTGAACATCGGCGACCTGCCAGCGACCTTTGGCCTGATCTTCCATTCCGCGTTCAACCCCACGGCAGCGACCGGTGGTTTTGTCGGCGCGGCCATCATAATCGCGATCCGCGCAGGCGTGGCACGGGGGCTGTTCTCGAACGAGGCAGGCCAAGGCTCCACCCCAATCGCACACGCTGTGGCCCAGACCAACGATCCGGAGCAGCAAGGCCGAATGGCGATGCTGGGCTGTTTCATCGACACCGTGGTGATCTGCACCATGACCGCACTCGTGATCCTGACAGTGCAGGGCGACTTTACCGGCGGCGGCGCGGCGGTCGCTCATGCGTGGGAGAGCGACCTCAAAGGGTTCGCAATGACCAGCGGTGCATTTGCCGCCGCCTTCCCGCTACAGCTGCTTGGCGTACCGATCGGGACCCTGATCGCCAGCCTCGCGCTGATCTTCTTCGTCTTCACCACCCTGCTCACCTGGTCCTATTACGGGGAGCGAGCCATCACCTTTATCTACGACCGCATTCCGGGTTCGACGCGCGGCGGTGAAAAGGTGGTGCACATGATCTGGCGCGTCTTATGGTGCGTCGTGATCTATGTCGGGGCGAGCGCCGACCTGACTACGGTTTGGCGCATGGGTGACATTTCGAACGCGGCGATGGCGCTGCCCAACCTGCTGGCTCTGTTACTGCTCTCTGGTGTGGTGTTCAAACTGGCCCAGGGCAACAAGACGGCCGGCAAGGACTTCCACGCCGACACGCCGGAGGAGCCGGAGGAGTATTAAGGCGCGCTCAGACAGCCAAGGCGGTTGCGCAGACCAAAACGCGCGCCACCTAACGCCAAAGAAAAGACCGGTCTGCCAGGAGCAGGCCGGTCTTCTTTTTTCGGGTACGAAGGGCAGTGCGCCCGCTCGACGACACCAATATGTCAGCGCCAGCGAAACAGACGCGCTATCAGGCTTGGTTCTTCCATTGGCTGGATAGGACCGTGTTTTTGGAGGCGAATATTCGCATCGGTATACGGCCGCGGGCTGGTCCAGTGGTCGGACCGGCTCCTACCGCGAAATGACAATCCGGACATACTCATCTCCGATCTGTTTTTTATCTGCGGGACAATCAAGAAAGCCCTGCCTCAAAGCTAAGACCTTGTCCTGATTGGCGCTCTCGCTCGTCGAACAAACGACTCGAAATCGCATTGGGTATCGCCAAGCTACCGAAATCAGAGGTGCAGGAATTGCAGATAAACGACATTTTTCGGGCAATGTCGGGAAAATGGCAGGGGCACAGAGACTCGAACTCTGGACCTTCGGTTTTGGAGACCGACGCTCTACCAACTGAGCTACGCCCCTGCAGGAGCGGGCTGCGCATTAGAGGAGCGCGCACAGCTTGGCAACACGTAAACGCGCTGCGCCGCACGCACGCGATAAATCCTAGCGCGCGCAGGGGCCGTGCTGCTAAGGCAACGCTCGCAATGCATTCGCCCTTCCCCGCCCCGATCCCACCAGACATGCTGCTGCTCGCCTATCAGAGCGGCATCTTTCCGATGGCAGACCGGCGCGATGACCCGGACGTGTTCTGGGTGGAGCCACGCGAGCGGGCGATCATTCCGCTGGATGATTTTCGCCTGTCCAAGTCACTGAAGAAGGTGGTGCGGCAGGACCGATTCACCGTCACCCTAAATCGCGACTTCGCCGCCGTGATCGAAGCTTGTGCTGCACCGCGCCCAGGCCACCCGGAAAGCTGGATCAGCGAACGTATCATTGCCAGCTACCGCGAATTGCACGCGCATGGCGCGGCCCATTCAATCGAGTGCTGGCAGGCCGGTGCAGAAGGCGGAGAGCCGGAGCTGGTCGGCGGCCTGTATGGCGTCTCGTTCGACCGGGTTTTCTGCGGTGAGAGCATGTTCAGCCGCGCCGATAATGCCAGCAAGGTCGCGCTGAGCTGGCTGGTCGCACTGCTGCGCCATGCCGGATTTGAGCTGCTCGACTGTCAGTTCATGACCGATCATCTCGCGTCACTTGGCGCGGTGGAGATGTCGCAAGCCGATTACCTTGAACTGGTCGCAAAGGCGCGCGAGGCCCCGCCCCGGCTCAGCTTAAATCAGGCATATCGGGAAATTACGGGCGATCCGGCCTATTCGTCGCCGGGAAAAGCCATTGCGCAGTCTTTCACCCAGACATCGTAGATCGGATGCTCGACCACGTTGAGGCTCGGCGAATTCTTGAACAGCCAGCCGGAAAAGACCATGCCGAAATCGTCCGAACCGCGTTCCTGCGTCAGCACCTGAACAAAGGCACCGGTTTCCTGCGGCATTTCCCACGGCGCAGTGCGTTCGCATGCTTGCAAGCGGATGATGATCGGGCCTGCGCGGCGGGTCTCGCCCGGGCTCATCTCGAAATCCTGGCTGACATTGTTGCGCTTGTTAAGCAGGCCGATGGTGGCAACGCGTTCCGTCATCGGCGTCGCGCCCTCAATGTCTTCAACCTCAATCTCGGGCAGGTCCGCGCTCGCGAGGCTCTCAGGCACTTCGGTCTCTTGCGCAGTCGGAACGGCATCGGGCGCGCCGCTCTCGCAGGCAGCCAAAATCAACAGCAATGCAGTGGCAAGCGCGGCACGCATAGAATTACCCTTCCGGGTTCCAGGCCTCGTAATCGCCGACGGCGCGCGCGCGCTTGCCACCCTTTTCCAGCGCCCCTTGCGGGCGATAGGCGGCGGCTGTTCCGGTGGCATTGGGGGTGTAGTCGACTTCCCAGATTTTGGCCGGCGGCAGATTGCTTTCCGGAACGTCGTCAAACGCACCATGCAGCCAGCCATGCCATTCGGATGGCACGCGGCTCGCGTCATTGGCCCCTTCGTAGATCACCCAGCGACGCTCGCGGCTAACATAAGAGCCATTGGGCGCATCGCCATCGCCGCCTTTCTTACGCTGGCGGTAATACTTGTTGCCCTGCGCATCGGTGCCGACATGTTCGCCATTGCGACCCGACCATAGCAACGTGCCGATGGTGGCGCCGTCCCACCAGGTGAAGATTTTTCCAAGGAATCCCATGGCCACGCCGATTAGAGCGTTTCGTGATGTGCTTCAAGCGTGAGAGTGCCGGTTTTCGCGCCCGGCCTGGAATGCGACGGCGATGGCATGATCGCTGCTTAGCCACCCAGGCCGTTAGCCGAAGGAAAATCAATCCAATTCGTAGCGCACCAAATCGCCCGATCCGATACCAAGCTGTGCGGCCAAGCCGCCGCGTATCTCAAGGACCGCACTGGTAATCCCGTCTGACGGAACCGATTCGAGCGAATAGGGCACCGTATTGGCAGCGATATTGGCGATCCGGCCATCGGTGCCAATGAAAATGATGTCGAGCGAGATCGGCGTGTTCTTCATCCAGAAACTGCGCGGTGCAGGCGGATTGGACGGAAACAGCATCGCCTCATCGTCGGCCAGCTCGGTGCGAAACATCAGCCCGCGGGCCTGCGCCTGTCGTGTATCAGCCAGTTCGGTCTTGAAGGTGTGTGTTTGATCGCCGCTATCGATTGACAGATCGATAAGGCGCAAGCCGGAGATCGGATGGGCGTCGAAATCACTGCTCGCAGCCGCGTCGGTCGCTGCCTGAGTGTTGCCAACCTCAGGTTCGGCGTCGGCTGCTGTGCATCCGGCCAAAGCCAGAACAGTCGCACCAATCATCATAAGGCCAAAACGCATCACCACAGCCCCATTTTTCCAGTTTCTTCCTCTTCCGCCTCGGCCAGCCATTGATCGATTTCTTCCTCGTTTTCAGCCCCGACAATAGCGCGCGCGGCGGCAAAGTCATGCCCCGCCCTCAGCATCGCTGCAATCTGCTTCTCGCGCAGCTTTGGGTCACGCTCCTTGCGACTGAACGGGCCGAAACCGCGTTTGCGCGCCAGCAATATCGCCGCGCGCCTGGCCGCCGCCTCGCTTGGGGTCTGATCTTCGCGGACATCCTCGTCGATCCCGGCAGCATAGAGCGCCTGGTCCACCCGCCTTGCGCCATAGCCGCGCGCCATCAGATCGCGGCTGCGCGATTTGGCGTAGGCGGCATCATCGACATAGCCAAGCTCGACAAACTGCTCGACCAGCGCGCGTACGTCCAAACGGGGTGGCTCCTCATCCGGGTCGCAATCATCAGCCCCGACCACACCTCGTTCGCGAATCTTGCGCACCAGATAGGCCTCAAGTTTAGCCCCGCTCGTCGCAAACCTTGCGACATAGGACAGGGCCAGGTCTCGCAGGCTGCTTTCGTCCAGCGGCTTGCGCTTGCGCGGCTTACGCTTTGCGGATCGCTGGCCGCCGGCATCCTCCCCAGAGCTACGGCGCGATGACAATTTCGTCTCCTTTGAAACCATTTCGCCTTATTCGTGCCACAGTCCTTATCAAAACGTGACTGTGAAACCTGTTGGATGCAAAGTCCAGCACACTAAACATGAGGGATCGGGCGCACTTAATCGCGCTGTAACTTACGGGTATCGCTAGATAATTATGACCGACGCCGTATTGACGCCGACGCCGAATGATTGCGACCTACCTCGCATCAGAGCTGAATTCGAGACCTTCAACGACGCCATCGATTACGCCGCAAGGAGCGCGAAGGGTCTCAATTTCCACGATATGCGTGGACAACTGGAACGGGTTTATCCCTATGCCGAGCTGCGCGAAGACGCTCTCGTCATGGCGCGCCGCTTAATTGCGAGCGGCATCGGCAAGGAAGATCGCGTCGCCTTGATCGCGGAGACGGGGCCTGATTTTGCGGCGCTTTTCTGCGCCTGTGTCTATGCCGGTGCATGGCCCGTCCCTCTGCCCCTGCCGACGACCTTTGGCGGCAAGGAAAGCTATATCGACCAGCTCGCGGTCCAGCTCGACAGCTCTGACCCGGCGGTGCTGATCTACCCGGAAGAAATCGCTGAAATGGCCAGCGCAGCGGCAGAGCGGCAAGGCTGCAAAGGCGAAAGCTGGGAAGATTTCGCCAAGCGTGACGCACCAGAATGCGACCTACCTAAAGCTGACCCGGAAGATATTTGCTACCTGCAATACTCATCCGGCTCGACCCGCTTCCCAACCGGCGTGGCGGTGACGCACCGTGCGCTGCTCCACAATCTTTATGGCCATTCCACCAGCATGCAGCTGGGCGCGAACGAGCGGTGCGTCAGCTGGCTGCCGTGGTATCACGACATGGGTCTGGTCGGCTGCTTCCTGTCGCTGATCGCCAATCAGGTCTCTGGCGATTATCTGAAGCCCGATGCCTTCGCCCGTCGTCCTCTGGCATGGCTCGATGTGATCAGCCGCAATCCCGGATCGACGCTCTCCTATTCGCCGACCTTCGGCTATGACATTTGCGCGCGCCGCATTTCCAGCCAGAGCAATGTCGCCGAACGCTTCGACCTGTCGCGCTGGCGGGTCGCTGGCAATGGTGCGGACATGATCCGCCCTGACGTTATGCAAAGCTTCGTCAACGCTTTTTCAGATGCGGGCTTCAAAGCCAGCGCCTTCACCCCATCCTATGGTTTGGCCGAAGCGGTGCTGGCGGTAACCGTGATGCCACCGGGCGAAGGCATTCGTGTGGAGCTGGTTGAGGAAGAGCGTCTGTCCGGCACGCCGCGCGATATTTCGCGCCCAGCCCGTTACCGCGCGATCGTCAATTGCGGCAAGGCCCTGCCCGACATGGATGTCGAAATTCGCGGAGAGGATGGCCACGCCCGCGGCGATCACCAGATCGGTAAGGTCTGGTGCCGCGGCCCCAGCGTGATGCATTCCTATTTCCGCAACGAGGAAGCGACCGAGGATTGCCTCGTGCCCAGCGATGATCCCGAGAAGGGGGCCTGGCTCGACACCGGCGACATGGGTTACCTTGCCGATGATTATCTGTTCATTGTTGGCCGCGCCAAGGACATGATCATCATCAATGGCAAGAACCATTGGCCGCAAGATATTGAATGGGCGGTTGAGCAGCTGCCCGGTTTCAACCACGGCGATATTGCCGCCTTTTCGGTCGAGACCGACAATGGCGAAGAAGCGCCCGCCGTGCTGGTCCATTGCCGCGTATCCGACCCGGTCGAGAGGGTGCGTCTGCGCGAACAAATCTCTGACAAGGTCCGCTCGGTCACCGGCATGAGCTGCGTTGTCGAACTGGTTCCGCCACGCACTCTGCCACGCACCAGCTCTGGCAAGCTTTCCCGCGCCAAGGCGAAAAAGCTGTATCTGTCAGGCGAGATCGTCCCGCTGGAATTGGCGGCTTAGGCGAGACGCGCGGCCTTCGGAGCCCGTCCTACTCGCCAAGCTCCGCGACCCACCGCGCGCGCACCGGGCCAAAACCGGGGTTCACAACCGCTTCCGCACCCTGCTCAGCAAGGATCCCCGCCGCGCGGGCTGCATCCTCCGCGTCGCCTGACAGTTCGACAGGCAAGTCAATCCGCTGACGCGCCCAGGCTATAGTCAGCAGCGCCTGCGTCCCCGCAACCGTCGGTTCGCCCTCTTCGTCGAATTCAATAAGAGCAGGCAAATCGCCCATCGGCGGCAGCAGCTCGATATTCCATTCCGGCTCGGTCGCCGCGATCCGCTGCTCAAGCGTGCGATAGGCGGCGAGCGAAGCCCCATCGAGTGGCTTTGCGCGAACCATCGCCTTACGCCGGGTGCGGTCGACCAGCACATCGCCTTCCTCGACCCCCGCCACCAGCGCGAGCCGCTGAGCCAGAGCTTCGGCGCGGGCGGTTGCCGCCGCTTCCTCGCGGGCACGGGTGGCCGACAGCTCAGCTTGCTCGGCCGCCGTGGCGCTTGTCCCGACCTGATATTGCACCAATGTCAGCTCCACTTGTCGGCCAAGGCGTGAGACCAAAGCCCGCTCCGATTCCACTTCGGCATCGGCCTTCAGCACCGGGGTAAGCACGGTGGCAGAGACGGAGACCGGCTCGCTGCCAAACTCGATCTCAAGGTCGCTGACGCGCGCACGCTGGTCGAAATTCTCGATGATTTCGCTGCGCACGATCCGCTGGGCATTGGCCTCCCACGCGATCTGCTGGAGCGAAAAGCCGAGCGGTATCGCCAGCGCCAGAAAGACCGTCGCTACGGCCACGTTCTGGAACAGGGTGTTTCGCTCGCTCAAGGTCGTGCGGAAGCCGTAAAGCCGCGCCATGCCCCAGGCGGTGAGCGCGATGGTGAGCAGGTTGGTGACATAGAGCAGCAAGGCGCCTGAAAACACGGTCCAATTCAGTGTAGCAAGGCCAAACCCGACCGCAGCGAGCGGCGGCATCAAGGCGGTCGCAATCGCAACACCCACGATCGTGCCTTCGCGCCCGCGGATCATCGCATAGGCACCAGCCAGCGCTGAAAACAGCGCAACCATCAGGTCGAACAGGTTGGGCCTCGTGCGCGCGGCGATTTCTGGGGTGATCGTCTGGATCGGTGAGAAAAACACCACCAGCGCGCACAGTAACACCGCCATGACCGTGCCCCATGCGAGGCTGCGAGCGGACTGCTTCAGCCACGGATAGTCGCCAATCGCCAGGGCAAATCCCAGCCCCATGATCGGGCCCATCAGCGGCGAGAGCAGCATCGCTCCGATCACCACCGCTGGCGAGGACAGCAACATACCCAGGATCGCGATGCCACCGCTCATCGCGGTCATGAACAGATAGCGTTCGGACAAGGCGCAGTCCTCGCGCCGTTTCTCGATCACGCTTGTCTGGTTGACCGTGCCCACCACGTCCTGAAGCCACCAGCGCCGCACACTGAACAGCACGCGTGAGAAGGTAGAGCCGCTTGGAATGGGCGCAGGAGCAGGATCGGGATGACCGGTCGCTTTTGACGCAGCACTCGGCGCAGCCACCGCCTCAGGCACTTCGCCGTTCCTCTGATCTTCCCCCTGATTTGACATGAATTTCGCCGTCCTTGGTGACTATTTTGGCTCGATTACGCGCAATCTCTGCCAAACGGAAGCGCTGGAAATAGTCCATATCATCCGCGCTCCGTTTTTGCCGGTGCTTTGGGATAGACGCGCGCGGCGGGTTCGGGCACTATCTTGAAAGATGTGTCTTACGACACTAATACAGTTATGGAGAACAATGGATTGCCATAGCTGTCGCCGCATAACCGGCTGACGCAGGACCAGATTTCAGGGAGTTCAAGAGGCCCAATGAGTACTACGGAAACGACAACCAAGACCGACACCGATTTTGAGCTGACCCCGCCAAAGCCGGTTCCCGCTGTTGCGCCGGAAAAGGCAACTGGCCTTGTCCCTGTCGATGAGGAGAAGAAAAGCAAGCTTGAGGAAAAGGTCGATGGGTTTGTAACCGAGCTCGTCGCAGAGGATGCGAACTCGCCTGCCTTTGGTGAAAAGGTCGACCAGATCACCCGCATGGGCCAGGAGCAAATCCGCGCCGCGGCGGCGATGTCCAACCGCTTCCTCGACCGCCCGGTCCGCGCCATGGATAGCGACACTTCGGTTGGAGCGGACCTCGCCGAATTGCGTCGTACGGTCGAAGATCTCGATCCGGGTCGCAAGAGCAAATTGCTGGCCCCGCGCAAACTGTTCGGCATCATTCCGTTCGGCAACAAATTGAAGAATTACTTCGACAGCTACACCTCATCTCAGGGTCACATCCAGGCGATCCTGGAGCGGTTGGCCTCGGGCAAGAAAGAGCTGCACGAAGACAATGCGGCAATCGATGTCGAACGGCAGAAGCTGTGGGCGGCAATGGGCGAGCTGGAGCAGATGATCCATATCGCCAAGAAGCTCGACGAGAAGCTCGAAGATAAAGCCAACGAGCTCGACGCGACTGACCCCGCCAAGGCCAAGGCGCTGCGCGAAAGCGCGCTGTTCTACGTCCGCCAGCGCACGCAGGACCTGCTGACGCAAATGGCGGTGAGCGTGCAGGGTTATCTCTCGCTCGATCTCGTCAAGAAGAACAATGTCGAGCTGGTGAAGGGTGTTGACCGCGCCAGCACCACGACCGTTGGCGCACTGCGCACAGCGGTGACGGTCGCACAGGCGATGACCAACCAACGCCTCGTTTTGGGCCAGATCACCGCGCTCAACCAGACGACCAGCGATATTATCGATTCCACCAGCACATTGCTGCGCGAACAGACCGGCCAGATCCACGAACAGGCGGCATCCAGCACGATCCCGCTGGAAACCCTCCAGCGCGCCTTCCAGAACATCTATGATACGATGGACGAAGTCGACGAGTTCAAGGTTCGCGCGCTCGACAGCATGAAGCAGACCGTGGATGTGCTGACCGACGAGGTCGAGAAGTCCAAGGGCTATATCGCCCGGGCCGAGGGTCAGGCGCAGGCAGAGGCAAAGGTTTCCTCAGAACCTTCGCTGCTGGCGCTTGAGGACTAAGCGAGCGCATTGATGGTCGACACCACATCACAATCGGACCAGATCCTGTCTGCGGCGGGCAAGTCATTGCAGGTGCAGCGCAGCGGCGGCACGCACCGCCCGGGCGATAGCATTGGCCAGGGCTCCGCCGGCATCAAGTTCAAGACTATGCTCAAGCGCGCGGGCTATTTTGGAGCTGCACTCGTCGCCATCCTGATGACCGTCTCGGTGGCGGGTATGGTGCTAAACGGGATCGGGTTTTGGGGCATTGTCGCGGCATTCTTCGCGGTCGTGGGCGCAGCGGTCTTTTTCTCCAATTTCCCCAAGGTCAAAGTGCCCAAACGCACCGAGCTAAAACAGGGCGAGCCCAAGCAGATGGTTGCGCGCACCGAACTGTGGCTGGAGGCGCAGCGGCCCGCACTACCGCCGCCTGCCGTTACCATCGTCGATCAGATCGGCGTGCAATTGGACGCGCTGGGCCTGCAATTGGAAACCGTCGATCAATCGCATCCCTCGGTTGCCGAGGTGCGCGAGCTGGTGGGCGAATACATCCCCGAGACGATCGACAATTACCGCAAGATTCCCGAGCACCTGCGCGGCGAAGAGCATGTTGGAAAATCGGCAGATGACCGGCTGACCGATAGCCTCGGCAAGATCAGCGGAGAGATCGACCGGGTCACCCGCCGCCTGGCAGAGGGCGCGCTAGACGATCTCGCGATTAAAGACCGTTACCTCGAATACCGCTATGGCGGCGATGAAGCGCTGCTCGGCCAGCCGGATCAAAGCAAGTGAGGATCGCCCTGCCGCACCAGCTCGGCCGCGAGGAAGTGCGCCGCCGGATGCACGAAAACGCAGACAAGATTGGCAGCTATTTCCCCGAAGGCACCGCCACGGTCGAGACGAGTTGGCCGAATGAGGACCAGATGGACCTGTTGGTTAAAGCGTGGGGGCAACGCGTCGATGGCTTTGTCGAAATCGAGGAGGAGCAGGTGATTATCGAATTCAGCCTGCCAGCGATCTTGAGCATAGCCAAGCCGTTGATTGAAAAGGCGATCCGCAAAGAGGGCGGGAAATTGCTCGAAAAGCACTAAGTCCGAGCGGGGGTCGCTCCAAAACCCCGCTATGCATATGTAATTTCACATGAATTTCCGCGCCAAAGGGGATGATTTGCTTTTATCGTGAGCCTGGGGTCCGCGCCAGACATGGACTTCAGCCAAACCGAGGCTTCACTTGGCGGCGATGAGCAGAGTCACTTTGGCTTTTGTGAAATCGAGGACATCAAGGCTGCTGGCCAGCACGCATTCGCCAGCACCAGCATCGACGGACTTGGCCTCCTCACCCGCCGTAATTCCATCAAGACCAATTAAGCCTTCAAGCGGCAGCGCGAGCAAGACGCCTTGGAAATCTGCATGCGTCTCCTCATCCGGAACACCCTCGACCCGGTCAATCCGAAACTGCGACGTATCGATCAGCGTCTGCCCGCATTCTGCGATGCGCCCGTTCTGCCGCTCATCATATCGTTCTCCCCTCGCCACCGCGATGGCGCGATCCAGATGCAATTCGCGGGGTCGACCATAATCATATAGCCGAAAGGTCGTGTCGCTGTTTTGCTGCACTTCCACCAATGACAAACCCGGCCCAATGGCGTGGACCGTACCCGCAGGCAGGAAGAAAATATCGCCCACCTTTGCCCGATGCCACGCAAGCAAATCTTCGATTTCACCGCTGCGCGCGGCTTCTGCCATTGCCGCCGCTGTGATCGATTCCTTAAAACCGATCGCTAGCGTCGCCCCGGGGTCGGCATCGACAACCAACCACCATTCATCCTTGCCCACCTCTCCAACCTGCGCATTCGACTCGCCGGGATGAACCTGCACGGAGAGCTTTTCGCTGGTGAACATGTATTTGACGAGCAGTTGCTCAAGCTCGGGTGGCGGCTCAAACCAGATCTCACCGATCCGCTTCCCGTGCGGCGGGGAGAATGGCGTTGGCAGGTGGTCCCGCCCCCAGACTTTCTCAACGAAGCGCAAAGGGAGTTTGCGCGCAAACCCCTGACGCTGCGCTTCGGCGCAAGGTCGAACTTGTGTAGGGTTCATTGCTCACCCGCTCCGCGCAATTTACCGACCTTTTGCGCCCGATCGCGGGTCGTCACCAGCACTTCGTCGCCATCCACGACAATGCAGATGTCTTCCAGGCCAATCGCTGAAATACGCGGGCCATCACTCATTGCGAGCACGTTGCTGCAATCGAGAAGCTCGCTGCCTTCGGGCGCGATATTCCCGTCTGCACCGTAGCCCAATGCATCCTGGACGGCGGCCCAGGTTCCGATATCGGACCACCCCATAACTGCTGGCACCATTGCTGCGCGATCGGTATTTTCCATAAGGGCGTAATCGACAGATTCGCCGGTTATGCTCGCGAATGCCTCAGCCTCTGGATGAAAACGCGCGCCTTCTTCGTATCCATAGGCAATCGCTTGCTGGACAGCAGCGGCCATATCCGGGCGATGACGCTCCAGCTCTGCCAGAAACGCGCCCGCGCGAAATGCAAAGATACCACCGTTCCAACTGTATTCGCCGCTTTCGATATAGGCCTTTGCATGCTCCAGATCGGGCTTTTCGATGAAGGCTTCGACCTCAAAACCGCCGCTCAGCGCATCACCGCGCTTGATGTAGCCGTAGCCCGTTTCAGGGCGATTTGCCGCGATCCCGAAGGATACGAGATAGTCTTTGTCCGCAAGCTCAGCCGCCGCGACGGCAGCGGCGCAAAATGCGTCTGTATCGGCGATGTGATGATCGCTCGGACAAACCAGCATCACCGCGTCGGGTTCCAGGCGCGCGGCAGCCAAAGCTATTGCAGGCGCGGTGTTGCGCGCGGCTGGCTCAATAATCAGGCGCGCCTCGCTGCCCTCAGGCAATTGCTGCTCGACCAAATCGGCGTGCTGAGCGCCCGATACCAAGATGGGTGCGGCGAATCTGTCACCGTCGCTCACGCGCGCCAGCGCCCGTTGGAACAGGGTTTGTTCGCCGAAAAGCGGCAAAAAAGGCTTGGGCCGAGCCTTGCGACTAGCCGGCCAAAGCCTCGTGCCGCTGCCACCGCACAAGATCACCGGATGAATGCGGCTGTGTGTGTTCATAACCCCGCGCGAATAGCAGATACGGTGCGTAGGCCGAATGACGGCTGACGCAAAACAATCTCGTCCAAACGCTTATCCCCGCAGCAGCCAGCAGGCAATCGACCATCGCCCCATGGTCTTGAGCCAGGCCCTTTCATCTTCACCGCCCCCTGAAATCAACGCGGTAGCCATAGCGCGCTTCAACTGGCTGGCCATTAGCATCGCGCGCTGGGTTGAAGCGGATCTTGCGGGCGACCAACCCGCAAACCAGGCTGGTCGTCTCAGCATCGACGCTACTGCGCATAACCGAGCAATTGCGTGCCCGTCCGTCGGTTGTGACGGTGAAGGCCACCGTGACCGATTTGCCAAACCGGGTTCTTCGCCCACCCTCAGGCACAGGAAAGTCGCTGGCAGTGTTGAGCTCGCCCGATCGGACGCTCGGCTTGCTCACTGCAATCCCGCCTTGGCCACTTCCGCGATTGCCGCTGCCAGTGCCCAGCCCGCTGCCAGCAGCTCCGGTGCCATCGCCTGCTTCTTGTGCACCCGCGCTCGACGCCGTTCCGGTTGAGGAGGTGCGCGGTGCCGGACTTGGGGAAGCGATTGGAATATCGGGCGGCTGCGCGGTCACTGGCTTGGGAACGGCTTCCTTACCCGGATCTCCTTGCGCGCCCTCATCGGGCTCTGGCTGGTTTTCCGGCGGTGGAGGTTCAGGCGGGCTCGTGACGGTAACCGAAAAGGTCGAAATCACGCTGCGTTCAACCGAAGCGGTCAGGTCGGGAGCAAAGGCCCGGGCAAGGCCATAGAGCGCTGCGACATGCAACAACACAATAGTCACCAGCAACAGCCATCTAGGTCGGCGTCGCCGCGCAGCATAGGCACCATTTGCCATCAGCCTACCCTTCCTCCTCAGTAGTAATCCGCATCTCGCCGCACACTCGCATGTATGCTCTATAGTCTATCTGAGAGGGCTTAGCGATGGAGCGGCTCGTCGAACACGTAGTTAGCAATACCCTACCCAGCAACTGGGCTTTCCTCGCCTTAGGCAGGATCGATCGGCGCAGCTTGATTGCGGCACTGGCGGGCGGCGTGGTTTTCTTCCTGCTCGCCTATGCCAGCATCCAGGTCAGCCGTTTTGGCGGAACGCTTGCGACGATCTGGTTGCCTGGGGCAACTGCAACCGCCCTTCTGCTGCGCCCCCGCCTTGAAAACGAAGTGCCGCTGCTACTTTCACTGACCGTGGGGATAGCGCTGGCCAACCTCTCTGCCGGCTTTCCAATCACAAACTCAGTCTTGTTTGCGCTCGCCAATCTGGTCGAAGTGTCCGTTGTGGTCGCGTTGACGCGCCGCTCCTGCGGTTTCCGCCCGGATATGACCAATATCGATCATTTGGCGCGTTTCGTGTGGTATGGCGGCCTTGTCGGGCCGTTGACTTCTGTCGCTGTGGTCGCAGGCTTTATGGTGGCCAGTGGAGGAGCTTTCCTGGCCAGCCTCAGTGGCTGGATCGTCACGCATTCGATGGGCATGATCCTGATCGTACCAACCGCTTTGCTACTCGCAGAGGCGGTCAAACACTGGCGAGCGGCGAAACCAACCCGCTTTGCAAGCAGCACGATGCTGGTGCTTGTCGGCCTTGGATGTGCCTTCCTGGTATTCAACCAGGCGCAATACCCGCTCTTGTTCCTGATACCGCCTATCACGCTGCTATATGCATTTCGCATCGGCAGCATCGGCACCGCATTGTTCGTGATCCTGATGGCGGCAATGACGATGACAATGACCTGGAGCGGGCTTGGCCCGATTGCCGCCGCC
>JBCBDF010000014.1:0-17041 GCA_038529875.1 Pseudomonadota bacterium
TCTGACACGAGCGCGCAGCGCACGCCTGGATGGCGGTTTACGCTGATCGAGATGCCGATGCCCGATCCGCACAGGGCGATGCCGTACTCGACTGTGCCCTCGGCCACGACTTCGGCCAATTTGTAGCCGTAATCGGGGTAGTCGACGCTTTCCCCGCTGGCCGGTCCAAGGTCGGCAACCTCATGGCCATCCTCGATGAGCCATTCGGTCAATTCCGCCTTCATCTCCGTGGCGGCGTGATCTGATGCAATCGCTATACGCATGCGCACTGATTTAAGACCTCACCTGCGCCCTGACTAGAGCTACGCACGGCCTTTTTGGCCTGCTTCCCCAAATCTATGCATTTTGTAGAGGCTAACTACGCGGAATGCAGAGTGATTTGGCCGGCGCGAGAGACGATAGTGATCGGGCAACAAATGGGGAAACCGCTATGATCAATCAGGCCGCCAACAGCCTCTTTGCCGCGACATTGCTGCGTCCGCCAATCTCTTCGGGAGTGGCATTGCAGATCGCGTCGGGGGTATTTGGACAGTATTTCAATCCATTGAATGCGCGTCCCTTTGCCGCCGCGACACTGCCGGAATTTGTATCACTACGATGTTTTATCGGCTGCAGCCCGTTATGCTGTTTCCCGCCACCGCGTTGCGGCCCCCTGACCATCGATTTTCCTGGGCCAGAACCGGTGCAGCAATGGACAGCGAAGACAACGGGTGAGGGCCGAGCAGAGGTTGATTTGGGGGATGGCTACACGCTCAAATTCAATGAGCGATCCAGTGAGATCGAAGTCTTTAACGCAAACACTGGCGAACACACCCGAATCTGGGGCGATCCGCATGTCGATGTTGACGGCGAGCGGGCGTTCGACTTTTGGGGGACGACCACATTCCGGCTCGAAAACGATACAAAGATCACGATCAATACCGAGCAATGGAACGGCAATCCCAACGCCTATGTCGCCAGCCAAGTGGTTATAACCAAAGGCTCGAATGCGCTGGTCGTCGACGGGATCAGCCAAAATCAGCTGGGCGATCTCGAGTTGACCCTGTCCAACCGGGGGTATGCGGTCGATATCGCGCATCGCGATGGCTATCAGCTGCGCGAAAATGCGACCGGGGCTGGCTGGCGTTCCGATTACACCGGAGAAATCGCAACCCAGGCCGATCTCGATGCGACCCGCGTTGGGGCGAGATTTGGCCCGGGCAGCCAACTGCCTTCATGGCAAGAAACATTGCCTCTTTTTAGCCATTTCCTGATGTTTGGACGACTTTTGAATTTCGCCGCCGATCTCGGCGAGGATTTGCGACAGGTCCCTGAGCCTAAGCCGCAGATCCCGTGCTAACCGGCCATCGTTTCTGCGAACGCTGAGCTGGCTCTGGCACATCTGCCTGCCGAGGCCCGCCTGACGCTGCGACGTTCAGGCGGGTTCGGTAGGGTGGCCGCGTTCACGTCTGGTCGGCGGGCTCTTCATTGGCCTTATCGACCAGATATTCCTGCAAGCGGCCCATCAGAACCTCTTGCGCTGGACCAAGCATGGCCATGGATTCGTCCATGTAGCGCTGGTTTGCCTGGGCGAAGCTGGGTTCGCCCAGGATCGCTGGAGACAATTCGAAGAACTTCTGGCCGCTGCGTGTGTCTACGAAGGCCAAAATGTCGGTGAGCTCGTCGACGGTGAAGAGATTGGCATAGGCTTGCGTCATCCCGGCCATGATCGACGGAATGTGCTTGCGCAAAACCTGCTTCGATTCTCCGATGTATTCGATGATCCATTCGTCCAGGATCGCAATCGCGCCGGGATCATCCTGTGGCAGGTTGGGCCTTATGGCGATGCGCATTTGCTCGACCGTCTGATCCATCGTCGCGAAAAACAGCGCCTCGCGCCGTTCCTCGGGATAGCCACGATCGACGATTTGCGATGCCAGCGATATGGCCACGGGACTGGTTTCCGCGTCGATCAAGACGAAACTTGAACCACGCTCTCCCTCCTGCGCAAGAGCGGGAGAGGTGCAGGCCAGCGAGAAAATCGCGCCAGCGGCAATCGAGCGTGCATGTTTGCTAAAAACCATGCGAGGCAGTTTGACCGTGCATGCTGACTGGCGCAACCCTCTACTGATCCAGGAAACTGCGCATCTTCCGACTGCGGCTTGGGTGCTTCAGTTTGCGCAGCGCCTTCGCCTCAATCTGACGGATACGCTCGCGCGTCACGCTGAATTGCTGGCCGACTTCCTCAAGGGTGTGGTCGGTGTTCATCCCGATGCCGAAGCGCATGCGCAACACGCGCTCTTCACGCGGGGTGAGCGATGCGAGCACGCGGGTGACGGTTTCCTTGAGGTTCGCCTGGATAGCGGCATCGACCGGGATCACCGCGTTTTTGTCTTCGATGAAATCGCCCAGGTGCGAATCTTCCTCGTCGCCAATTGGCGTTTCGAGGCTGATCGGCTCCTTGGCGATCTTCATCACCTTGCGCACTTTTTCGAGCGGCATGGAGAGGCGCGCGGCCATTTCTTCCGGGGTCGGCTCGCGGCCTTCCTCGTGCAGGAATTGACGCGATGTGCGGACCAGCTTGTTGATCGTCTCGATCATGTGGACCGGGATACGGATCGTGCGCGCCTGGTCCGCAATCGAGCGGGTAATCGCCTGACGGATCCACCAGGTCGCATAGGTGCTGAACTTGTAGCCGCGGCGATACTCAAATTTGTCGACCGCCTTCATGAGGCCGATATTGCCTTCTTGAATAAGATCAAGGAATTGCAGGCCGCGGTTGGTGTATTTCTTGGCGATAGAAATCACCAGGCGCAGATTGGCTTCCACCATTTCCTTCTTGGCGATCCGTGCCTCGCGCTCGCCCTTTTGCACCATGTTCACGATGCGGCGGAATTCGGGCAGGGCCATGCCGGTATTGGCAGCAATATCGGTGATTTCGGTGCGGATACGTTCAATCGCGGCGGCTTCTTTGTCCGCGAAGGCTTTCCACTTCTTGTCCTTCTTGGCGTTCGCCTTGATCCAGCTGTCGTCCAGCTCATTGCCGATATAGGAATTGAGGAAGTCGATCCGCTTGATCTTGTGCCGTTCGGCTAAGCGCAGCATCTGCCCACCCAGCGCGGTCAGGCGGCGGTTAAAGGCATAGAGATTGTCGACCAGGAATTCGATCTTGGTCGCGTGGAACTGCATGCTTTCGACTTCAGCGGTCAGCTCTTCGCCGAGCTTCTCGTATTTTTTTTCCTTTGCCTTCGGGAATTCATCGCCCGCAGCGAGGGTATCGACGCGTTCCGCCTGCAGTTTCTCGAAGGTTTTGAAGAGCTTGGTGATGCGGGCAAAGCGCTCGATCGCATTCGGCTTCAGCGTCGCTTCCATCTGCGCGAGGGAAAGGGTGTTGTCCTCTTCCTCCTCGTCATCGCTCTTGGAGCTACCTTCTTCGCCATCCTCATCCTCATCGGAATCGTCGTCGCTGGTGTCTTCGTCATCGTCGCGGATGGTCGGTCCTGCGGTTTCTTCCGAGATCTCGCCGTCGTCCTCTTCGTTCTCTTCCTCCATCTTGTCAGGCGGAGGCTCCTTCGACAGCATGGCATCGAGATCGAGGATCTCGCGCAGCTGCATATCTTCGTTGTTGAGCGCTTCGGACCACTGAATGATAGCGTGGAACGTGATCGGACTCTCGCAAAGTCCGATGATCATCATGTCACGACCGGCTTCGATCCGCTTGGCGATGGCAATCTCGCCCTCGCGGCTGAGCAGCTCAACCGCGCCCATTTCGCGCAGATACATCCGCACGGGGTCATCGGTGCGCCCGTCAGCCGCCGCCTTTTTAACTGGCGCTGCCTTGGTGTCTTTCTTCGCGTCTTTTTTGTCCGCCGTGCCGACCTGCATTTCTGCAACTTCGGCTTCCTGCTCGGCCTCGGCTTCCGCTTCCTCGTCATTCTCGACGATCTGCACGCCCATTTCGGACAGAGCGGTCTGGATGTCCTCGATCTGATCGGGGCTCATTTCGCCTGAAGGCAAGGCTTCGTTGAGCTCATCATAAGTGATGTAGCCTTTCTTTTTCGCCTTGGTCATGAGCTTCTTAACCGACGCCTCGTTGAGGTCGATCAGTGGAGCATCTTCGTTGTCTTTCGCTTTAGCTTTCGAAGCCATGGATACCAATCAGTCCGTTTTTATGTCGCTAGTCAGATCGTCATCCGACGCCGAGGTTGATTCTGTTGTCGCCACCGGAGCGGCCTTGCGTCGCCCGAAGGCCTTTAATCTCTCATTCAATAAAACTTGGCTCTGCCGCAACCTGGCCTGCTCGGCCATCGATCCTTCAGGGTCTTCATCGAACCGACCCACCGTTGCTGCGAGCGCAGCTTCGAGTGCCGGCCTTTCGACCAGTAACGACACAGCTTCGGCCAATTCCTCGCGCGCATCTACCGGTGAGGTGCCCTCTCGGAGGAAGGCGTAGCGTTTATCTGCCGGTGGGGCGGGAAGGCCTTGCGCCTCTGATATGGCGTTTGCCCCACCCGAATCAAGCGTTTCTGCAAGTTCAAACAAGGATTCCACCAGTTGTGTTGCTTTTGGCTCCAATCGGGCGAGCCGCGTGAGGGCCTCGGAGTGGCGTGAAATCTCTTCGGGCCAGCGCACCAGTCCGGCAATTACGGCCTGCATGAATGTGTCGCGCATGCCGCCCGACATGGCTCGTTGCAACTGGCCGCGCGCTTCCGAAGAGAGGCCTTGCGGACGCCGAGGGATAAAGCCCTTGCTGCTGCCTCCGCGCCAGTTTTGCCCGCCTGCGCGTGGTTCACGTGGGGGGAAAGCATAGGCAGAGTAGCGATCGAGCAATTCGCGCCGATAGAGCGCGGCAATGTCGCCGTGCCCGATCGTGTCGACGTGATCGAGCAAGCGCTTCTTCAGACCGGCCTTGGCTTCGGGGCTGTCGAGTGGCTGCGCGTCGCGCTCAAATTCCCACAAAGTGTCGAGCAGGCTGGAAGGCTCGGCGAGCAGTTTCTCCATCGCCTGCGGGCCTTGTTTGGCGATAAGGTCGTCCGGGTCCATGCCCGATGGCAGGCGAACGATACTAAGCGAGCGGCCAGGCTGCAGCATCGGCAGCGCTCGGCCAATCGCGCGCATCGCCGCCTTCTGCCCCGCATTGTCGCCATCGAAACACAGGATCGGCACCTCGACCATGCGCCACAACATTTCGAGCTGCATTTCGGTGAGTGCGGTGCCGAGCGGGGCGACCGCATCCTCAAACTCGGCCTGCGCCAGCGCGACCACATCCATATAGCCCTCGACCACGATCACGCGTCCGGTCTGGCGCGAAGCGGGGGAGGCGCGATGCAGGTTGTAAAGCGTGCGACCCTTATCGAACAGGGGCGTGTCGGGCGAGTTGAGATATTTCGCGACGCCATCGCGCTTGCCGAGGATCCGCCCACCAAAGGCGATCACTCGCCCGCGAGCATCCTGGATCGGCAGCATTACCCGGCCCCGAAAGCGATCATATTTTGTGCCGTCATCGGTGGCGATCCGCATCCCGGTTTCGACGAGCATGTTCTCATCGAAGCGGCTCAATGCGCTGGGTAGAGCCTGCTTGCTCTCAGGCGCGTAGCCAAAGCCAAACTCGTCAAGGATCTGCCGAGTAAGCCCGCGACCCGCGAGATATTCCTGCGCCTCGCGCGCTTCGCCTTCGCCCTGGCGCAGATTGTCCATGAACCATTGCTGCGCCTCGGTTGTCACATCGATCAGGCTCGCGCGCTTCTCCGCCTTCCTCGCTGCGACCGGATCGGGTGCGGGCACTTCCATCCCGGCTTCCGCCGCCAGCTCTTTAACCGCATCCATAAAACCCATGCCGCGCTGGTCGGTCATCCAGCGGATCACATCGCCATGCGCGCCGCAGCCAAAGCAGTGGTAAAACCCCTTTTGGTCATTGACCGTGAAGCTAGGCGATTTCTCATCGTGAAATGGGCAGCACGCCTTCCATTCACGCCCCGCCTTTTGCAGCTTGTCGGTGCGCATGATGACGGTCGACAGCGTCACGCGCGCGCGCAGTTCGTCCAGCCATTGCGGGGAAAGTGCCATGCTCCTTTACTGCCTACCCTCACCGTTCGTGTCGAGCGCAGTCGAGACACGTTTCCGTGGACGGGCTGTGGATCGTTCGGACGGAGGTTTCGAGAAGTGCGAGAGTTCCGCCCAATCGTTCCTAGCCAATGCCTCTTTCTTGGCGCGCGACCATTTTTTAACCCTGAGTTCGCACTCTAGTGCTTCATGCCGTGTCGGGAAATCTTGCGCCCAGAGCAAGGTGACCGGCAATCGGCGAGAGGTGAAGCCGCAATAGGTTCCAGCTTGGTGTTGCGCGATCCTGCGTTCGAGATCTTCGGTGTGGCCAGTGTAGTACTTTCCATCGGCGCAACGCAGAATGTAACACCAAAAGGACATTATACCCCTCTATTTATTCGGTTTAAGTCCTTCGGCGCGCAGTCGAGAACCTCTTCAAGGCATGTCTCGACTGCGCTCGACACGAACGGAGGTGGTTCTAGGAAAGAGCAGATTTCACCAATCCGCTCGCCATTCCACCGTCAAGCAGCGCGCCGTGGCGCTTCTTCAGCTCGCCCATCACGCGGCCCATATCCTTCATGCTGTCCGCGCCCAGTTCCGCCTTGATCGCGTCGACAGCGGCCTTGGTTTCATTTTCAGACATCATTTGCGGCAGGAATTCCTCAATGATCGCCAATTCCGCCTGTTCCTTGGCGGCTAGCTCCTCGCGTCCGCCGTCAACGTACATCGTGATCGATTCGCGGCGCTGCTTTGCCATTTTCTGCAAAACAGACGTAACCAGCTCGTCATCCGGCACTTCCTTGTTGGACGTGCGCATTTCAATGTCGCGGTCTTTGATCTTGGCCGAAATCTGGCGGAGCGTTGCCGTGCGTTCCTTCTCGCCAGCCTTCATGGCGGTGATCGTGGCGGCTTTGATGTCGTCGCGCATTTGGGACTCGGGCATGGAATTTCGTCTTTCTTGTGGATGGTTTGAGCCAGCAGGGCGTTTAGCCGAGATATGCCGTTTGAGATAGGTTGACGCATGGCAGGTGCAAGCCTAGCTCGTGGGTCTTAGCGACATTGCTGGAAACCCATTGAACTCGGAGCCGCCCTATGGCCGACCCCGCTACCACTCCTGCGCAGCCTGAAGACGCTACTGGCGTGCTGGTTCTGGCCGATGGATCGGTCATCTGGGGCAGGGGCTTTGGTGCGAGTGGAGAGGCCGTGGGCGAGGTCTGCTTCAACACCGCGATGACCGGCTATCAGGAAGTGATGACCGACCCCAGCTACGCCGCTCAGATCGTCACCTTCACCTTCCCGCATATCGGCAATGTCGGCACCAATGCTGAAGACATTGAAAGTAAGGTTGAAAGCGCGGTAGGCTGTGTGGTGCGCGAGGATGTGACCCAACCGAGCAATTTCCGCAGCGCGCAGGAATTCACCGAATGGATGGCGGCCAATGGCAAAATCGGGCTGGCGGGCGTCGATACCCGCGCTTTGACTCGCCGCATCCGCTTGTCGGGCGCGCCCAATGCGGTGATCGCCCATTCGCCCGATGGTGAGTTTGATATTCCGGCGTTGCTGGAGCGAGCGCAGGAGTGGGCCGGGCTGGAGGGGATGGACGTTGCCAGCCGCGTCAGTCGCGAGGCTCAGGAAAGCTGGGAAGGCGGATATTGGCGGCTGGGTCATGGTTACATGTCACCGTTCACCGTTGGCGAAACACCCAAATCCGCTCATCCTGAGCCTGTCGAAGGGTCGGATTTGGAACCCGCACGCATTTCGGAGTCGAAGACGGCGCAAAGCGCCACCGGCTCAGCACGAACGGGCTCGGGAAAACCCCACGTTGTCGCGATTGATTACGGCGCGAAAGACAACATTTTCCGCAATCTGGTGAAGGCCGGAGCGCGAGTGACTGTGGTGCCCGCGCAGACCTCGCTGGAGGAAATTCTCGCATTGCAACCCGATGGCGTGTTCCTGTCCAATGGGCCGGGCGATCCGGCGGCGACGGGCGAGTTTGCGGTGCCGGTGATCAAGGCTTTGCTGGATCGTGACATGCCGCTGTTCGGGATTTGCCTGGGGCACCAAATGCTTGGCATCGCGGCGGGCGCGAAGACGGCCAAGATGCATCAGGGTCATCGCGGCGCGAACCACCCGGTTCAGCGGGTTGGTGGCGGCTGGGGCGAGACCGAGGAACTGGTCGAGATCACCAGCATGAACCACGGCTTTGCGGTCGATGCCGACACATTGCCGCCCGAGGTGGAGCAGACGCATGTAAGCCTGTTCGATGGTTCCAATTGCGGGATCGCTATCAAGGGTAAACAAGCGTTTGGAGTGCAATATCACCCAGAGGCGTCGCCCGGGCCGCAGGATAGCTTCTATCTGTTCGAGAAATTCGTCGGGGGTCTGGTGTGAGACGCATCGGGTTATTGATCGGGTTGCTCAGTTTTGCTGCAGCGTGCTCCGGGAGTGCTCAAGACGGAGGGAGCCGAAAAATGGTGAACGACCCCAATCAACAAAGTGAAATGGCGAAGGAAACTTTCCGGCTATTTGAAGAGAATGGCGTGAATCTATCGGATGAACGCCACACTATTCACTACTTTTACGATGGCGATTTCGAGGGTTTGGCAGCGGCACTTTCCAAACTTGGGTATACGGTCCGCCCCACCGCAAACAATGACGGTGTGATCGCTGAAGCCATTGAAGTGACTAACGAAGAATGGAGGATTAACACGCTTCGAGCGCTCAGTGAGTTGGCCAACGAATACGGCGTCGAGTATGACGGATGGGAAGCCGCGATGACGAAGCAGGGCGGCAAATAATGCCCAAACTTACATGCGAATCCTCAATCCAACCGATCGGGCTCCGATAATGCGCGCCCTCCTCCTCCCCGCGCTCCTCCTCCTCCCGGCTTGCTCGCTGTTCGACGACAGCGATCCGCGCGAGGGCACGGAAAGCGCCGAGGATTGCGCGGAGCGGCTTTCTGGCCAGCTGGAGATCAGGCAAGCAATCCAAGCGGCAGAAGCTGTGGATGGTGAGGTCGTGCCAACCTACACATTCGACATCACCAAGATGGACCTCACGGCAATCAACGAAATGATCGTGCCCGCTAGCGAGAACGAGCGCGGATCGTTGCGCACATCGGCCTTTGGCGCGACCGCGCCGCCGGTCGAGGCTTTTATGGAACTCGAAGTGACCGAGGCGGGCGCGTTCTACTTCGGCGAGAACCCCTCGCTCTATCGCGTGCGTGGCGCGGCGCTCGCCGCCGATGCAATCCTGCAAACTGGGTGTGAGCGCCAACAGCCCAACATGCGCCTGACCGGCTTTACGCTGACAAATGCATCGTCTCCAGCTGGCGACACTTCCGATAACGAAAGCGACACCGCAGAATAATGCCCAAACGCTCTGATATATCCTCTATCCTTGTGATTGGCGCCGGGCCGATCATCATCGGCCAGGCATGCGAGTTCGATTATTCAGGAACTCAGGCGATCAAGGCCCTGAAGGAAGAGGGTTATCGCGTCATTCTGGTCAACTCCAACCCGGCCACGATCATGACCGATCCGGAGTTCGCCGACCGCACCTATATCGAACCAATCACGCCGGAAATTGTTGCTAAGATCATCGCCAAGGAGCGCGCTGCGCACCCGGACGAGAAGATGGCCTTGCTGCCGACGATGGGTGGGCAAACGGCGCTCAATTGCGCGCTGGCGCTCGACGCGGATGGCACCCTCGCCAAGCACGCTGTCGAGATGATCGGCGCGAAGGCAGACGCAATCGACAAGGCCGAAAACCGGCAGCGTTTCCGCGAGGCGATGGATGCAATCGGGCTAGAAAGCGCGCGCAGCGGAGTAGCAAATACGTTGGAGGAAGCCCGCGAAGTGCTGGAACGCACTGGACTGCCTTCCATCATCCGCCCCAGCTTCACGCTTGGCGGAACGGGTGGCGGTATCGCCTATAACAAAGCGGAATTCGACAAGATCGTGGCTGAGGGGCTGGATGCCTCGCCCACCACAGAGGTGCTGATTGAGGAATCGCTGCTCGGCTGGAAAGAGTACGAGATGGAGGTTGTCCGCGATAAAAAGGACAATTGCATCATCATATGCTCGATCGAGAATGTCGATGCGATGGGCGTGCATACGGGCGATTCCATTACGGTTGCTCCGGCGCTGACGCTGACCGATAAAGAATATCAAATCATGCGCACCGCGTCCTTGAATGTGCTGCGTGAGATTGGCGTGGAGACCGGCGGATCGAACGTGCAATTCGCGGTCAATCCCAAGGATGGTCGGTTGATCGTGATTGAGATGAACCCGCGCGTGTCGCGCTCATCGGCGCTGGCATCCAAAGCCACTGGCTTCCCGATTGCGCGCGTCGCGGCGAAGCTGGCGGTAGGCTATACGCTGGACGAGATAACCAATGAGATCACCGGCGCGACCCCGGCCAGCTTTGAGCCGACCATTGACTATGTCGTCACCAAAATTCCCCGCTTCGCCTTTGAGAAGTTCAAGGGTGCGGAGGCGAAGCTCTCGACCGCGATGAAATCGGTCGGTGAAGTGATGGCGATTGGCCGCAACTTTGCCGAGAGCATGCAGAAGGCGCTGCGAGGGCTTGAGACAGGGCTAGACGGGTTCAACCGTGTGCCCGAGCTGGAGGGAGTGCACCGCGATGTGATCACCGCCGCGCTCAGCCAGCGCACCCCGGATCGTTTGCTGAATGTCGCACAGGCATTCCGCGAGGGGATGAGCGTTGGCGAGATCCAGCCGATCACGGGCTATGATCCGTGGTTTCTGCGCCAAATTGAAGCGATCATCGCGGCGGAAGCGCAGGTTGGCTCGGAAGGGCTGCCGCAAGACGCTGATAGCCTGCGCGCGCTCAAGGCGATGGGCTTTTCGGACAGACGGCTGGCAACGCTCGCCGTGCGCTCGGTTGGGGTGGCTGGCGGCATGGCCGAGACCCAGGCGAAGCGCAGCGGGTTGCTGCACGATGCGCTGCAGGCGATGGCAGGGGCGACCAGCGAAGAGGAAGTGCGCGAATTGCGCGAGCGGCTGGGTGTGCGCCCGGTGTTCAAGCGGATCGATAGCTGCGCGGCCGAGTTCGAGGCGATCACGCCGTATATGTACTCAACTTACGAGGCGCCGAGTTTCGGTGAGCCGGAATGCGAAGCCGCACCGTCCGAGCGGCGCAAGATCGTGATACTGGGCGGCGGGCCGAACCGCATCGGGCAAGGTATCGAGTTCGACTATTGCTGTGTGCACGCCTGTTTCGCGCTCGAGGAAGAGTTCGAAACCATCATGATCAATTGCAACCCGGAAACGGTTTCGACTGACTATGACACGTCGGACCGGCTCTATTTTGAGCCGCTGACCGCCGAAGATGTGCTCGAGATTCTTCGCGTTGAGCAGCAATCGGGCGAGCTGGTTGGCGTGATTGTGCAGTTTGGCGGGCAGACCCCGCTGAAGCTTGCTGCTGCGCTAGAGCGGGAGGGCATTCCGATCCTGGGCACGTCGCCTGACGCCATCGACCTTGCCGAGGATCGCGAGCGCTTTGCCAAGCTGGTCAACAAGCTGAAACTGAAACAGCCGGCCAACGGAATTGCGCGCAGCCGCGATGAGGCCGCTGCGGTTGCAGCCCATATCGGCTATCCGGTGCTGTTGCGTCCGTCCTATGTGCTGGGCGGGCGTGCGATGGAAATCGTCGATTCCGAGGCGCAGCTTGATGATTACATCGCCACTGCGGTGAACGTGTCAGGCGACAGCCCGGTATTGATCGACCAATATCTGCGCGACGCTATCGAATGCGATGTCGATGCTCTGTGCGATGGCGATGAAGTACGGATCGCGGGCGTCATGCAGCATATCGAGGAAGCTGGGGTGCATTCCGGCGACAGTGCCTGCACGCTGCCGCCATATTCGCTGCCGCCGGAAACCATCGAGGAAATGGAACGCCAGTCAGAGGCTTTAGCAATGGCACTCGGCGTGCGCGGCCTGATGAACGTGCAGTTCGCGGTGAAAGAGGGCGAGGACGGGCAGGAAGTGTACCTTATTGAGGTCAATCCGCGGGCCAGCCGCACGGTGCCATTCGTCGCCAAGGCCATTGGTCAGCCGGTGGCCAAGATCGCCGCGCGGGTTATGGGAGGCGAGAAGCTCGCCGAGTTTCCGCCGTTCAAGCGCGATCTGCCTTACATGGCCATCAAGGAAGCGGTGTTCCCATTCGCGCGTTTCCCCGGCGCAGATCCGGTGCTGACCCCGGAAATGAAGTCGACCGGTGAGGTGATGGGGATCGACAACACGTTCGAGGCGGCATTCCTCAAATCGCAATTGGGCGCCGGGATGAGCCTGCCGCGCGAAGGCACGGTGTTCGTCTCGGTCAAGAACAGCGACAAGGCCGTGATCGTTCCGGCCGTTCGGGCGCTGATCGACCAGGGCTTCAAAATTGTCGCAACGGGGGGCACGCAGACTTACCTGACGGAGCAGGGCCTCGACGTCGAACGTATCAACAAGGTGGCGGAAGGGCAGCCGCATATTGTCGACAAAATCATCGATGGTGAGATCGCTTTGATCTTCAATACGACGGAGGGCTGGCAGTCGCTACGCGATTCGAAATCGATCCGCGCAACTGCGCTGGAAAAGAAGATTCCGTATTATACGACCGCAACAGCATCCAACGCCGCAGCGGCCGCAATTGGGGCCGTTTCACCAAGCCAGCTTGAAGTCCGCGCGTTGCAGGACTATTATAGCTGAACAATACAGCGAAGTTCCCCGACATTTCGATGCAATCTCGCCGCCTCGGCAGACGCGGTGATGCTCGAAATGACTAATAATTTCGGTGGCATACGCAGATAGGAAGAGAAAGAATGGCGACGATGGAAAAGGTGCCGATGCTGGCCGAGGGTTATGAGCGGTTAACTGCCGATCTCAAGACCCTGCGCGACGAACGTCCAAAAATTGTTGATGCGATCGAGGAAGCTCGTGCGCATGGCGACCTTTCGGAGAACGCCGAATATCACGCTGCAAAAGAGCGTCAGGGCCAGGTCGAAGCCATGATCGGCGACATTGAGAGCAAGGTCAGCCGCGCGCAGATTATCGACCCGGCCACTCTTACTGGTGACAAAATTGTATTCGGCGCGACCGTGACGCTGCTCGATGATGACGACAAGCCGGTGAAGTATCAGATTGTCGGTGAGACCGAGGCTGATGCTGCCGCGGGCCGCATTTCATTCAGCTCGCCGCTCGCACGCGCACTGATCGGCAAGCAAAAGGGCGACGAGATTGAGGTCACCGTTCCCTCGGGCGACAAGTTCTACCTCGTCGATAAGATTCAGTTCATTTGATCTGGTGAGGTCTCCTGCGAAAGCAGGAATCTGGCAGCAATGGGTTCCTGCTTCTGCGGGAACTCACGCGAGCCGCTTTTCCATCGCGTAATTGTGGATTGGCACGCTGTCGATCTCAAAATCACGGCGATGCTCCACCACGTAACCAGCGCGTTCAAACGCGGGGCGGGCCAGTTCGCTTGCCTCGGTGTAGAGCCGCGTTACGCCTACGCTCCGTGCGTGTTGCTCCGCCGATGCGAGCAGTTTTTCTGCTAGCCCAAGTCGGGTATGGTCTGGATGGCAATAGAGGTGGTCTAGATGGCCCTCTTGCGCTTGATCCACCTCTAGCAATGAATAGGCCACCGCCTCGTTACTGTGATCTGCCGCAACAAAAATCATCGCTCCTTCCGCAACACGAGTGCGAAATCGTTCGCCACCGGGCGCGCGTCCTGCCCATGCGGCAACCTGCTCAGCCGTATATGCTCGTGGGCCGATGGAGAGGATCGCTGCTCGCATGATCTTCGCAAGGCGCTCGGCGTCATCATCGCGATAGAGGCGAAGCGCGTAATCCATCGATTGGTTGGGAGCGATCCGGTCGGATCAGGCGTCGGGCGTGAGCAGGTGGTGGATATGCACGACGACATATCGCATCTCTGCGTCATCGACCGTCCGGTGGGCCTGAGCGCGCCAAGCCTCTTCAGCGGCATCGTAAGAGCTGAACACGCCGACGACGTGAATGCTTTCCGGGTCCTGGAATTCGAGGCTGCGCGGGTCTTTCACGCGGCCACCCATCACCAGGTGCAGCTTTTGAGTTGGAGTTGTCTCTTCCATGATACGACGTCTTTCTTTGGGGAGGTAAATTGCCCCGCGCCCAATAAAGCAAGCGTCGTCATGTGCAAGTCCGCAGGATTGCGGCAGGGTTAGAAGCGTTAGCGCGCGACGCGGTCTTTCAGGTCACGCACGGCCCGGCCGGCCTTGCGCGTGGCACGCCGAGAGATAGCTCGTGTTGTGTCACCGGCAGAGCCGACAGCATAGCCGGCATCGCGTTTCAACTCACGCGCCTTGGCCGTGCCCGCATCGCTCAGGTCCTCGATGGTATCTTGTCCGCGCTGCGCTGTGTCGAGTGCGCTGTCGATCACTTTGATCCCGTATGCGATGATCGCATCGCCGAGCAGCGACATTACCTGGCTGCTGCGCTTTTTAGCGCCGCTGACCGAGGCGGACTTGACGCCGTCTGCACCTTTCTTGACCCCGGTAGCGACGCCTTTGGCAGCATTTCGGGCAACGCGTCGGCCTGGCTTGGTCATCAGGCCAATAGCTAACCCGGTTGCGACGGCACCGCCCATAGCGACGCCCGGGTGTCTCTTGATGAACTCACCCGCGGCACTGGCTGCCTCGCGTGCATCGTCGCCCAGGCTGCGTTTGGCATTGCGGCGGTCGCTGGCTTCAATCTTGGCGCGCAGCTCGTCACGTTTTTCGACAAGATCACTCATGGTCGTCTCCGGGTATCGTTTGGTCTGCCGTATCAAGGGTGGACATGACAGGATCGGGCGGGGTCAGGACGATTTCCGGCGCTTCCACATCCTCGCCGTTTTCATTGTTGCTGGCTTTGTTGTCATCGCTCGCTTCTTCAATACCGAGCGCCTCAAGGATGGGTTCGCGTGCAAACCACAGGGCGAGCGCCCCGAGCAGTGCCGCAAGTACGCCGCCATTGTCGCTTGCTGTCGTCTTTGCCTGATCGAGCGTGTCCTTGGCACCGGTGGCAATTCGGCCGACTGTGCGTTCAGCTAAACCCTTGCCGGAAAGCCCGGTCTTCACGTGCTCGATATCAGCCTTGAGATTGGCCAGAGCGGCGTTCCGTAAGGCACGAATTTCGAGGAATTGCTGATCAGGTTTGCTCATCCGCCGTCATCCTCGAACAGGGCGGCGAGGCCCAGCGCATTCCTGCGAACCTTCAGGACCAGCGCAATCACGCCCAGCAGCAGCACACCGACCACTATGCCGATGGCACCCCAGATCGTGACCAGAGGCTCGAGCGCGATGACCAGCCCCACCACCAGCCCAATTAGAGCAAGGTGGAGCACGATCAGGGCGAGTATGCCAAATCCCACCATGCCGCCGATCTTGCGACCGGCAAGCGAGGCTTGCGTCTTGCGAAACGCCAGCTCCGCCTCCGCATAGGTGCGGCCATCGTCAATCAGCGCCGCGATCTCTTCGGTCAGCGACTCATCGAACAGCTCTTCCTCATTCGCATTGTCTGAGGCGTGCGCAGGTTCGGCCCCGACGGGCTCGAGACCCGTCGGTTCATGGCTCTGGTCGGGGAGATCATCCCCGGCTGAGCGCTCTGGCCGTTCCTCATCGCGCATGCAACGCCCCCGCACGCTATTGCTGACTAGTCGTTCGAGCCACGGAACATCCGGGCCAGCAGGAAGCCTGCCACCGCAGCGATGCCGACGGCGACGCCTGGGCTTTTTCGCACGAATTCGCGCGCGTCTTCGCCGATCTCGTCAACGCTCTTGGCGTCCAGCTTGGCGGAGGTTTCGGCGAGGCTGCGCGACGCCTTGCGGGCATAGTCGCCATATTGCTCGCCAAAACGCTCATCGATTTGCTCGGCGGTGTCACCAACAACGCGGCCGACTGATGCAATCGCATCGCTCGCGGCGGACTTGCCTTCGGTGGCCAGCTCACCAGCCTTGCTCTTGGCCTGTTGACCATAAGCTTTTGCTTCGGTTACCAGGTCGTCACTCTTGGACATTGCATTCTCCCGATAGGAACCAGCGCGCTCGCCAGCTTCGGCACGCAGAGCGGCTGCGCCTGCCTTGGCTTCGTCGAGCGCGGCGTTGAAACGGCTCTTGGCTTCACTACGGTGCTCTGTCGCAGTTTCAACCGGAACGGCAGGCATTTTCTCAGCCGGCTTGCCAGTTGCGCCAGTTTTCTTCGGCGCTGCCTTCTTTGCGGAAGAGCCCTTGGTGCTGCGCTTTGCGGTGCTTTTGCGAGCTTTTGAGGCGGGTTTGGTTGATTTCTCGTCAGCCATGGGTCTGTCTAATCCTCCAGGTTCGTTTGTTTGATCGGTCGCTTAGGGGGCGCAACCTTGACGCTAATCCAACGCGCCTTGCGTGGAATTGATCCGACGCATAAAGCGCGACTGCCTCCCTCGATATGGGGGTGTCTTACCAATATACAACACATTCCCGCCGGAGCCAAATATGACCGCGATTATTGACCTGCATGGCCGCGAAATTCTCGACAGCCGTGGCAACCCCACTGTCGAGGTTGATGTGCTGCTCGATGATGGCAGTTTTGGCCGGGCAGCGGTTCCCTCTGGCGCGTCCACGGGCGCCTATGAAGCGGTGGAGCTGCGCGATAGCGATGCGGCTCGTTACAAGGGCAAGGGCGTGCTCAAGGCAGTCGATGCAGTCAACGGCGAAATCGCTGAGATGCTGAATGGCCTGCATGCCGAGGATCAGCGCGACATAGATATGGCAATGATTGCGCTCGATGGTACGGATAACAAAGCGCGGCTTGGCGCAAACGCGGTGTTGGGTGTCAGCCTGGCGGTGTCAAAAGCGGCGGCCAATGCGCGCGGTATGCCGCTGTTCTCTTACCTCGGGGGCGTATCGGCGCACCTTCTTCCCGTGCCGATGATGAATATCATCAATGGCGGTGAACACGCCGACAACCCGATTGATATTCAGGAGTTCATGGTGATGCCGGTTGGCGCCGACAGCATCG
>JBCBDF010000015.1:0-16612 GCA_038529875.1 Pseudomonadota bacterium
GCCAATGCCGGGGCTTGGCCTGCCGCAACCGCCCGCGTCTGACGCAGCATTTGCCATCCAGCGACCACCACCGCAGCCATGGTGCAGAAAGCGGTACTGCCCGCGAGGCGATCATCGAGGCTGGCCTCATCGCGCATCCACCGCGCGATGTTGGCGCAATCTGTGGCAAGCGTGGCCAAAGCGGCTTCATCGCTCGCATCCTTGGCGATTTCTTCAAACAGCTGGGTAACGGCCTCGCCGCCCTCCATGCCCAGTTTGCGGGTCACAAGGTCGGCGGCCTGGATGCCGTTAGTGCCCTCGTAAATCGGCGCAATCTTGGAATCGCGCCAATGCTGCGCCGCGCCGGTTTCCTCGACAAAGCCCATTCCGCCATGGACCTGGATGCCGATGCCTGACACCTCGACGCCGACATCGGTGCCCCATGCCTTGACCAATGGAACCAACACTTCGGCGCGCGTTCCGGCGGCCTCATCGCCAATCGTCCCACGATCGACCTGACCAGCGCAGTAATAGAGCAGCGCGCGAACACCCTCGGTCAGCGCCTTCATGCGCAGGATCATGCGGCGCACATCGGGGTGCTCGATGATCGCAACCGGGGTCTTATCCGGCGAACCGGCGCGGGCGGATTGCACCCGATCCATCGCGTAGGATAGCGCCTGCTGGGTCGCGCGTTCGGCGATCTGCGTGCCCTGGTTGCCGACATTGATGCGCGCATTGTTCATCATGGTGAACATCGCCATCAACCCGCGATTGGGCTCACCGACCAGTTCGCCGACGCATTCGCCATTGTCGCCATAGCTCATGACACAGGTGGGCGAGGCGTTGATGCCAAGTTTGTGCTCCAGGCTGACGCAGCGCAGATCGTTGCGATTGCCGAGCGAGCCGTCTTCGTTGACGTGGTACTTTGGCACCAGGAACAGCGATATGCCGCGCGATCCCTCCGGCGCATCGGGCAGCCGTGCGAGAACGAGGTGGATGATGTTCTCGGCCAGCTCGTGCTCGCCCCAGGTGATGTAGATCTTCTGACCCTGGATCAGGTATTTGCCGGCATGCTCGCCGTCTTTGATCGGTTCTGCGGTGGAGCGCAGCGCACCCACGTCGCTGCCCGCCGCTGGTTCGGTCAGGTTCATCGTGCCCGACCATTTGCCGCTGACAAGGTCGGGCATGTATTTCGCCTGCTGATCCTTGCTGCCATGATGGCCGATCGCTTCGATCGCGCCCACCGACAGCATCGGTAGCAGGGTGAATGCCATATTCGCCGCGCCGAGATTTTCGAGCACGTTGCAGGCCAAAGTGAAGGGCATGCCCTGGCCGCCGAACTCCTCCGGTGAGGCGATCGCGTTCCACCCCTGCTCGACATAGGAATCGTACGCCTCCCTGAAGCCATCGGGCAGGCGCACCACGCCATTCTCCAGCTTCGCGCCTTCGAGATCGCCCACCCGGTTGAGCGGTGCGAACTCGCCGCTCGCGAATTGGCCAACGCCTTCGACGATGGCTTCGACCAGATCAGGCTCTGCCCCGGCGAAGCGTTCGCTCTGGGCAAGCTCGTCGATCCCGGCGTTCACACGGATGGCGAGCAATTGGTCTTGGGTGGGCGGCGTAAAAGGTGTCACGAGAGACTGATCCTTATGGAAATTGTTGGCGCTCAAGATACGGCTTGGCTTGGGAGAAAGCCGCAAGCGACTTGGCAGAATGTGCTGTGGAATATAGCGCAGTTCGGATGAGCGACAAGGACGTTACGGAAGTGGTGCTGGCCGACGCGGAAGGAATCGCGCGCGCGACCGCGATCCTCGAATCCGGCGGACTGGTCGCAGTGCCGACCGAGACGGTTTACGGGCTGGCGGCGCGGGCCGACAGCGCGGAGGCGGTGGCAAAAATTTATGCGGCTAAAGGTCGACCGGATTTCAACCCGCTGATCGTGCATGTGAGGGATGTGGAGCAGGCGGCGCGCTATGCCGATATCTCCGTCGCGGCGCGGGATTTGGCCGACACCTATTGGCCCGGGCCGCTCACGCTGGTTTTGCCGCTGCGGGCTGAGGCTCCCTTGGCGGATGCGGTGACCGCCGGCCTGCCGACAGTTGCGCTGCGCAATTCTGCCCATCCGGTGATGCAGCAATTGTTGGAGGCGGTGGATTTTCCGCTCGCGGCCCCGTCCGCCAACCGCAGTGGCTTCATCAGCCCAACCACTGCCGCGCATGTTCTTGCTTCGCTGGATGGACGGATTGATCTGGTGGTGGATGGTGGGCCAACGGCGAACGGGCTGGAGTCCACCATCGTCGCGGTTCGCGCCGATGGAACCTTCGAAGAGCTGAGGCCAGGGCCAATTGCGCTGGAAGGTGCGAATGCGGCAAGCCGCTCGAGCATCGAAGCTCCCGGCCAACTCGCGAGCCATTATGCTCCGGGAAAGCCCGTGAGGCTCAACGCGCGGGAAGTTGCGCCAGGCGACTTTATGATCGGCTTTGGCGAGGTAGAGGGGGATTGCACCCTGTCGGCGGTTGGCGATTTGAAAGAGGCCGCGGCCAGGCTCTACGATTGCCTGCATCAGGGTGCAGCTTCAGATAGGCCGCGTATTGCAATTGTGCCCATTCCCGAAGAGGGCATCGGTATTGCGATCAACGATAGGTTGCGCCGAGCGGCAACACCGCCGGACTAGCGCCCAGCAGCCTGATTTAATCGCCTTCAGGCTCGTTCGGGATGGTGGGTAGGATTTCCTGCATCTCGGCATAGGTCGCCTGAGCCTCATCACAGGCCGCATCATCGCCTTCGCGGCAATTCTCGATCTGCTTTTCGTATTTGCGCTCAAGCTTACCCAGTCTCTCCTCGCGGCGACGAATTTCGCGCCCGCGGTTCTCATCCGCTTCGGATTGGCTGGTGGTGGCGACATCCACCGCCTTGCTTGCGACCTTCACCGGCGCTGTCACGACGTCCTTGACCACGCTGGCGACGCAGCCGCTAAGGGCGACACTGGAGGAAAGGGCGAGGACAACAAGGGCAGGTGCACGCATCAGGGCGTTGTCGCGCGCAACCTGCCGCTTGGCAAGTGAAGTTATTGCCGGATTAGCTCTCGTCTGCCTCGTCTTGCGGCGTTTCTTCAGTGCTGGCGTCCGCCGCCTCTGCGCTGCGCGGGGCACAATTGAGCGTGCCCGAACCGAATGAGTTGAGCTCGCATTTGGCATCGCCGGTTACGTTGACTGTGCCTGAGCCGCCGATTGTCGCTTCGACATCACCATCAGAGGCGAAGGCAACATCGCCTGATCCGCCAATGGTCACTTCGGCGCGGTCGGTTGTGAGGTCGGCCAGGTTCACATTGCCGTTGCCGCCGATCACGACCTCTAGGCGCTCCGCCGAGCCAGCGCCATCGATGGTGCCGGACCCACCAATGTTTACCTCTAGCGTGCTGGCGGCGAATTCTGCCACCGCCACATTGCCCGATCCGCCAATATTGATCGATGCGCTGTCGGCCATAACCGGGGCTTCGACATCGCCGCTGCCGCCGATATTGATTTCGCGCGGGGCGGACATAGTAACGCGGATGGTCGCGGAGCCATTGGAATTCCAGCCGTCATCGCGGTAGATACCCAAATCATTGCCATCGAGGTCGAACCGCAGCGATTCTGCTGCATCACCATCACCTTCGACCACTATGTCGAGTGTCTCGCCTTCGGTCAGGATCACCTTATCGGGGACCGCGACGGTCAAAGAGTCTGGCGCCGCACCGGTCATATCCAGCTCAGCCAGCGGCACTCCATCGCCGCCGCCGACGCTGATATTCATATCACAGCCGGACAGGCCAACGCCCATCGCCAGCGTGGCTACCGGGGCGATACACTTTGCAAAAACTTTGTTCATAGGAAGATCCTCCACCTCAATTCGAAACCGTATTGCTGATGTAATACACCAATTCCGGCAATACAAGGTTGGGGGGGGGTGCCAAAGTGAACGGCGCGAATCAAAAAGGGCCGCCCAGCGGGCGACCCTGATTGGTACGATTAGGCTGGACGCGAGGCCTCAGCTTTCCTCGTCATCGTTCTCGTAATATTGCGGCGCGTGTTCGCGCAGCACATCGAGGATTTTCTCGAGTGCGGTTGGCTCGTCGGTCTCTTCCATCGCGGCGAGTTCTCGTGCGAGGCGGCTGGAGGCCGCTTCGAAGATCTGCCGTTCGGAATAGCTCTGCTCAGGCTGGTCATCCGGGCGGAACAGGTCGCGCGTCACCTCGGCGATCAGGACGATCTCACCCGAGTTGATCTTCGCTTCGTATTCCTGGGCGCGGCGCGACCACATGGTGCGCTTCACCTTGGGTTTGCCCTTGAGTGTTTCCATCGCTTCTTTCAGAGTCTTGTCGCTCGAAAGCTTGCGCATGCCGATTGCTTCGACCTTGTTGGTCGGGACGCGCAGCGTCATCCGCTCTTTTTCAAAACGCAGCACGTAGAGTTCGAGCTGCATGCCGGCGATCTCTTCGTTCTGAAGTTCAATCACCCGGCCTACCCCATGCTTGGGATAAACGACATAATCACCGACGGTAAAAGCAGGCGAATTGCTTGCCATGCGAGTTCCTTTCAAATGGCGTCAGGCCAGTTGCGAATAGCCGAAAAGTCTGCCGGCGGCGGAGCAAATGCACACGCCGTCTAAACATCCCTCAAGCTGTTGCTGCTGGTCTTTTGCCTTCCTGTTTTTTCTTCCGGCATCGGGACCAACCGATGCGGTTGTTCAATTATATAGCACAACCGCAACAAAATTGCGAATCGCAACTGTATTGATCACGCAATTGCGCATGGTTGTTGTCAAAATTGTGCTGGAACAGGGGCTTTGTGTCACCGCCAGCGAGGGTGCACAGTCCCGAGCGCGCTGGCCTAGTCGCCTTCGCCCGGCGCTTCGCTGAAGTACTTCTTGAACTTGCCTTCAACACCCTTGAAATCATCAGCGTCGGCAGGCGGCTCTTTCTGGCTGGTGATGTTGGGCCATTCGGCTGAAAGCTTGGTGTTCAGCTCGAGCCATTTTTCCAGCCCATCTTCGGTATCCGGGAGAATCGCCTCGGCCGGGCATTCCGGTTCGCATACGCCGCAATCGATGCATTCGCTGGGGTTGATCACCAGCATGTTGTCGCCTTCGTAAAAGCAATCGACCGGACACACTTCGACACAGTCGGTGTATTTGCATTTGATACAGGCGTCGGTGACGACGTAGGTCATGGAGAGAGGTCTTTCCTACTAACTCGAATATTTGGCTCGGCTGCTAGGGTGCTTTACCCGGCGCGGTCAAGCTCATGATAATGAGAGCGTGCCTCGTCCGCCGATCCACGGCGTTTGGGCAACGATTTGATTTCAATTATCCGAACCTCATTACCAATTGCTAAAGTGAGCACATCGCCTGTTACCACATCGTGGCTGGCGCGCATCACATGCTTTCTATTGCAGCGCAAAGAGCGGCTTGCGATCATTGCCTGCGCCCGCGATCGGGTGCGGGCAAAGCGAAGATAGACCAGCAGCCGGTCCAGCCGCATCAGCGGAGCAGGTCCGCCAATGCATCGAAGGCGCCGCTGGCCTTGGCCGGGCCAGCATCGGGCTTTTTGGGCCGGTTCTGGCCCTTGGGCCGGTTCTTACCTTTAGGGCCGGAGTGCTTGGCTTTAGCCTTTGCGTTCTTGCCGGGCTCGCCGTGGCGGCCCTTGGCGTTGCGGTGCCTCTGCTGGCGCTCATCATTGCGCTTGGGCCGCCAAATCCAGCTGTCTTGTGCGGGTGGGCCGAATGCCCCCTCTCCCAAGGCACGCGCGCGCTGGACGCGGAAGCCAGCGGCGCTGAGCAGGCGGCGCGCATTGTCTTCCTCCAGACCGATGGAAATGGGCAGAGCAAGATCGAGGGCGAAACGCGGGTGGCGTGGCTTTTTGTCGTGTTTATTAGGCACTGCCGCTGCTTTGACTGGTTTGGGTGCAGGTTCTTGGGTCTGCCCCGGTGTCTGCTCTGGGGCTTGAGCCTCTACCTGCTTCGGAGTTTGTACCTTTTCCTGCGTCGGTGCCTGAGCTTTCGCGCGCGCGTCAAAGGCGGCGCGGAAAATCTTCTCCGCCAGATCGACCCGGATCGCTTGCGTGCCGGCAGGACGATACCCGGCGGGCAGTTTCTTCGCCTCAGGGATCACAGGCAGCATCGCCTCGTTGAGCGCGCGCTTGTCCAAGCCAAGCTTGTGCAGCAATTGCCGCGGCGCAGGCTTGAGCAGAGGATGCGCGAAAATGTCAAGCGCGCCAAAGGTTACGCCCAATTTGCGCAGGAACGGGCGCATTTCCTTGGGCAGGTGCTGCAGGCCCGCCTGTTCGCGGGTCACAACCCCGCGCGCATCAATCAGCGTGTGCAGCAATGCGCGCGCTTCCGAGCCAGCCTCGGGATCGCGGGCAGCCTCGGCCAGCTTGCGCAGCGGCTCCAGCGGTTCGAGCTGAGCGGTCAGCCATGTCGCCAGGCCCGCTTCCAGCGCAGCGCGCGGAGCCTCTGGCAGCAGCGAGACCTCGCGGGCCAGGGCAATGCGCGGCGTCGCGAAGTCATCGGGCATTTCGATGGTCGCCAGGGAGCGGTCCTGCCAACGGATGGCGCCGCCTTCGATGGCGAGCTCGCCCAACCCCTCAGCCAACAGCCACTCCGCGCGCTTGGTCAGGATTGTCGGCAGCGCCTTCTCGCCCGCCGCGAGCAGCATCTTGCGGTCGGCAACCGTCGCGTTTGGGTCAACCGCAAAGCGAAACCCGTCGAGCCGCCCAATGGCTTCGTCTTCGACGCAGATTTGCCCATCGGGCTCCAGCGTTACCGGCAATTCGCCTGCATTTTGTCCCAGCGACTTCATCAGTATTGTCGTCCTCCGATTGACGAACCTCTCGGTGAGCCGCCCATGCAGCGCATCCGATAATTTTGCTTCGACCGCGCGTGCCCGCGCCGCCATCTCGTCACGTGCCAGCACCCAATCGGGTCGCTGGCAGATATAGGCCCAGCTACGGATCGCTGCGATCCGCCCCTGCAGCGTGTCGATATCGCCTTGCATCCGGTCGAGTTCGGCAATCCGCGCAGCAACATAATCCGCGCCGATATAGCCCTCAGACAGATCCTGCCACAACCGCGCGACGAAGCGTGCATGGTTATCCGGTCCTATTTGGCGAAAATCGGGAAGGCAGCAGGCCTCCCAAAAGCGCCTGACCTGGCCGCTCCCACGCACATTGCGGCCGATATCGTCTTCGGCGAGCCGTTTGAGCACTGCAAGGTCTATTGCCTGCGGCGCCGCCGTCAGAACATCGCTTTGCGGGCGGCTTTCAAGATCGCCGATCAAGACGCTTACCGTATCGAAACGCGGCTCCGCCTCGCGCCAGAAGAGTTTGGTGAGCGGAGCGAAGCGATGCTCCTCGATCGCGTAAATCTCTTCTTCGGCAAATTCGAGCGGAGCGCCATCACGGATGCCGCCGCCGGTCAGCGTGCCGAAACTGCCATCGGTCTGGTGTCGCCCGGCGCGCCCGGCGATCTGCGCCATCTCGGCTGGGCTCAGCCGGCGTTTGCGGCGTCCGTCAAACTTGCTGAGCGCGGCAAAGGCGACATGATGCAGGTCGAGATTGAGCCCCATCCCAATCGCATCGGTAGCGACGATGTAGTCCACTTCGCCATTCTGGAACAATTCGACCTGCTTGTTGCGGGTTTGCGGGGAGAGCGCGCCCATCACAACCGCCGCACCGCCCCTGAAGCGCCGCAGCATCTCGGCCATTGCATAAACCTGCTCAATCGAGAAAGCGACCACTGCGCTGCGCGGGGGCAGGCGCGAAAGTTTCGTCTGCCCGGCATGGGTCAAGGTGGAGAAACGCGGGCGCTCCTCCATTTCCACGCCGGGGATCAACTGCTTGACGATCGGCTCGAGGGTGGCGGAGCCGAGGATCATCGTCTCCTCGCGGCCGCGCGCATTGATCAGCCGGTCGGTGAAGATATGCCCGCGTTCCGGGTCTGCGCCGATCTGCGCCTCGTCGATCCCAACAAAGGCGTGTCCGCCACCGATTCTATCCATCGCCTCCATAGTGCAGCAGAAATAGCGCGCGTCAGGCGGCTCAATCCGTTCCTCGCCAGTGATCAGCGCGACCTGATTATCGCCCTTGATCGCCCGCACCCGATCATAGACTTCGCGCGCCAACAAGCGCAGCGGAAAGCCCATCATCCCGCTGGAATGGCCGCACATCCGCTCGATCGCGAGATGGGTCTTGCCGGTGTTGGTTGGGCCCAGCACCGCGCGCACCCGCCCTTCATCGCGATTGCGGCGTTGGTTTTGGGATACTTGCATTGTCACAGTGCCAACCCTGTCAGCCTGACGCCGGGGCGGCAATGACTAAGGGGTGTCGCTTAGGGCAGGTTCTCCACAAGTCATCGCTCAGGCGACTCCATTGGTCGAAAGTTAAGCCCACATTTACTTTAATCGGGCAAGGATTTCCTCCAATGAACCGCTTTAGGGGCTGCCGGACGTATCCGGCGAATAACGGGACCTTCCGCTAGGCCAGGATGCGATTTGGACCACGCACGCGACATTTCTGATGGCAAGATTGCCGATGCTCCCGAGGAATTGGGGGCAGAGGACGTGCGGGCAGTCTCGGGAACGGCTGGTCCCAGCACTGATATTGCAGCGCAGTCGGACGATGATCTGTTCGACTATCTTGAGAAATCCATCGCTGAAAAGCCCAAGAATGGCACTGAAACAGCCAAGAAACTGGTTCTTACGCGCGTTTCCGGCTGGTCGCAGCGTTACGATGAATGGAAATTGGGGGTTGAGGAGCGCCTTGCCGCAATCGACCTCGCCCCGGATCTCGCAGCCAATATCGGCAGCCCCCGCTGGTTGCGCGGATTTTGCACTATGGTGGTGCTGGCGGCGGTTGCGCTTGCCTTCTGGCCCAGCATGACCCCGCTCGAAGCGCGGCCGGCCATGACGATCGACGATGCCGCGCGCGATGAATTGCGCAGCCAGATGATCATGCCGCTCGCTCTGGGAGCCGATTCCGGTCGTCGCATGAGCCCGACCGCCGCTGTTATCCCGCTGCAAAGCGCGCCCGAGCGCCCGCAAATCGAATTGGTTGCCACCTTGGCGTCTGGCGATAGCTTCCAGAGCATGCTGCGCCGCGCCGGGCTCTCTTCGGGTGATATCAGCCGCGTCAGCGCACTGGTTTCCGGGGCAATGCCGCTGGAAGAGATCGAATCCGGCACGACTATGGATATCGTGCTCGGACGGCGTGAGGCTTCCGGCCAACCGCGCCCGCTGGACGAGCTGGCTTTCCGTGCGCGGTTCGATCTTGAACTCGCGATTACGCGCGAAAGCGGGCAATTGGCGCTGGAACGCAATGTGATTCGCGTCGACGAGACGCCGTTGCGCATTCGCGGGCAGGTGGGCGAAAGCCTATACCGCTCGATGCGTGCGGCTGGTGCCCCGGCGAGCGCTGTGCAGGATTATATCAAGGCTATCGACAATCAGGTCGATATGGACCGCGAGGTTCGCTCGAACGACGAATTCGACATGATTGTTGCCTATCGCCGCGCGGCGACCGGGGAACGGCAGGCGGGCAAGCTGCTTTATGCCGGGGTCGATCGCGGCGGAAAGCCCAAGACGCAATTGATGCGCTGGGGTGAGGAAGGCCGATTTTACGAGGCATCGGGCGTGGGCGAACAGCGCGGCGGATTGGTTGCACCCGTGCCAGGGCGGATTTCTTCGCGCTTCGGCATGCGGCGCCATCCGATACTGGGTTATCGCCGGATGCATTCGGGCTTGGATTTCCGAGCCCGCCACGGCACGCCGATTGTGGCGGTTACTGATGGAACGGTGACCGGCGCGGGCCGGATGGGCGGTTGCGGAATTGCCGTGCGGCTGAAACATGGCGGCAATCTGTCGACCCGCTATTGCCATATGAGCCGGATGTCGGTGCGCCGCGGCCAGACCGTCCGCCGAGGGCAGGTGATCGGCTATGTCGGCTCAACCGGCCTCTCCACTGGCCCGCACCTGCATTATGAAATGTATCGCGGTGGCCGCGCAATCAATCCGGCCAGCGTCAAGTTCGTCACCCGCGCGCAGCTATCGGGCAGCGAGCTGGCTGAATTCCGCTCGGCCTTGAGCCGCTTGAAGACGGTCGAGCCGGGCGCAGCGCTGGAGGATCTGGTTCCGCTCAACGAAGAGGTTGAAGCGCCCAAGCGTGAGATCGAAAAGCTTGATACCGTGCAGGAAGTGAACTGATCCGGCAGTTCGCGCTTAGGCGCAGGCTTTAACGCCACCATTCTCGCCGCGATTGCAAGCTCTGGCGAATTGCGGCAACACCGCTACACAATGACCGGAAGCTATCCCAACACCCGTTTGCGCCGCACCCGCTCCAGCGCTTGGAGCCGCGCGCTGCATCGCGAAACCCACTTGACCTCTGCCGACCTGATCTGGCCACTGTTCGTGACTGAGGGGGACGGTGTCGAGGAGCCAATCGCGACCTTGCCCGGTGTTTCGCGCTGGTCGGTCGATGGCATCGTTGAACGCGCAAAAGAAGCGGTGGAGCTGGGCATCCCGGTGGTCGCCCTGTTCCCCAACACGCCGACTGATCTTCGGAGCGATGACGGGATCGAAGCGCACAATCCCGACAATCTGATGTGCCGTGCGATCCGCGCGATCAAGCAGGCTTGCGGTGATGACATCGGCGTGCTGACCGATGTCGCGCTCGATCCCTACACCAGTCACGGCCAGGATGGCCTGCTGGATGAGGGCGGCTATGTGGTGAATGACGAAACCGTCGCGGTGCTGGTCGATCAGGCAATCAACCAGGCCGAGGCAGGCGCCGACATTATCGCCCCGTCAGACATGATGGATGGCCGCGTTCACGCGATCCGCATGGCCCTGGAAATGGGCGGGTATCACAATGTCCAGATCATGAGCTACGCCGCCAAATATGCCAGCGCGTTTTACGGTCCATTTCGCGATGCCGTCGGATCAGGCGGGCTGCTGAAGGGTGACAAGAAAAGCTACCAGATGGATCCGGCCAACGCCGATGAGGCGATGCGCGAGATCGAATTCGACATTGCCGAGGGCGCGGATAGCGTGATGGTGAAGCCCGGCCTTGCCTATCTCGACATCATCTGTCGGGCAAAACAGGCTTTCGACGTGCCGATCTTCGCCTATCAGGTCAGCGGCGAATACGCCCTGATCGAGGCGGGAGCCGCCGCCGGGGTCGGGGATCGCGACGCGCTGATGATGGAGAAGCTGCTCGCCTTCAAACGCGCCGGGTGCAGCGGGATTTTGACCTATCATGCCGCGGTCGCCGCTCGCATCTTGAATGGCTGATTTTTACCACGAGACTGAGCGTTTGATCCTGCGCGACTGGCGTGAGGAGGATTGGGAGCCGTTTTGGGACGGCACCAACACGCCCGCCGTTATGAAATGGCTTGGCGGATTAGCGGATGAGGCAGGGCGAGCAGACGCGCGCGAGCGGCTCGAAGGCTATCGCCGCGATCACGGACACACCTTCTGGGTTGTCGAAAGCAAGGAAGATGGTGCGATCCTCGGCTTCTGCGGCTTGAAGCGCTGCAACGAGCCCAAAGGACCTATCGGCGATATGGAGGCGGGGTGGCGTCTGCGCGAGGATGCCTGGGGTAAGGGCTATGCCAAAGAGGCAGCCATCGCCACTTTGCAATTGGGATTTGAGCGATTTGCTGCGCCGCATGTGATTGCGCTGACTGTCGATGGCAATGAGCCAAGCTGGCGGCTGATGAAACGGCTTGGCATGCAGCGCCGCGAAGACATGGATTTTCCTGATACGGTCTCTTGGGCGGCAGGCGAGAACATAATCGTCTATCGGATTGAGCGCGAAGAGTGGGAAGCGCAGCGTGGCTGAAACCGTTCTTACGACTGACCGGCTGGAATTGCGCGCGATCGATGAGGGTCATCTGGATGCGCATTTGGAGCATCTCAATACCCCCGCTGTGATGGCGCGGCTCGGCGGACCGCGAAGCCGTGAGGCCATTGCCGAGAAGCATGCGGCATCGCGCGCCAGCTTTGCCAAAGAAGGCTTTGGCTTCATGCTGGTATACGAACGCGATACGGGCGAGTTGGTCGCGCATTGCGGGTTGAAGCGTGTATCCAATCCGCTTGCCCCTAATGTCGGAACACATGAAATCGGCTGGCTGGTGCGCGAGGATCGCTGGCGGATGGGCTATGCTGAAGAAGCGGTGCGTGCACTTATCAATTGGGCGTTCGACACGCATGGCGCGCCGCACCTGGTTGCGCTGACCAGCGAGAGTAATATTGGCAGCTGGAAGCTGATGGAAAAGCTGGGCATGGAGCGTCGCACAGACCTCGACTTCGACGATCCGTTCTTTTCGGATGAAGACAATCCGACGATCCAGTATGGTCTCACCCGCGAACGATGGGAGAACGAGTAATGTACCCACCCCCACACCACCGGGGCGTGAATATCATCCCGATCCACGGCAAGGCACCGCGCATTCATGAGACTGCGTTTATCGCCCCGGGCTCGACCATCATTGGCGATGTCGAGATCGGGGCGCACAGCTCCATCTGGTACAATTGCGTCGTGCGAGCCGACGTCTTCAAAGTCCGGATTGGCGAGCGCACCAATGTGCAGGATGGCAGTGTGCTGCATTGCGACCCGCCGCGCCCGGGGGACGAGGAAGGCTCACCGCTGATTATCGGCGATGATGTGCTGATCGGGCATATGGCGATGGTGCATGGCTGCACGATCAAGGATCGCGGCTTTGTTGGCCTGGGCGCGATTGCGATGAACAAGTCGGTGATCGGCTCCGACGCCATGCTGGCGGCTGGCGCGATGCTGACCGAGGGCAAGGTGATGGAGCCGCGCATGCTGTGGGCCGGGCGTCCGGCCAAGCCGATGAAGGAGCTGTCTGACGCAGCCATTGCGGGCATGAAAGTCGGCGTTGCCCACTACACTCAAAACGCGCGCGACCACGCGATTGCTGTATTCGAGTGCGGCCTGGAATAGCGCGCTAACCCGTTCAGGCCTCGGCAGACTGCCGTAGGTGCCGCATCATGTATGGAACGTAGTCGATCTTGCCGATGGGAAGCCCTTCCCTGCGAAGGATCGCATAGGCCGTGGTGATGTGGAAATAGAATTGCGGAAGTGCCCAGTCGCGCACATATTCAGCAGCGCTCAGATCGAAAACCATTCGGTTCGGTATCGTCAGCTCGACCGGTGCATTATCGGCGATAAAGTCCTGCTCCTCCCATTTCTTGATATCGGCGATGGTGGCCGCGATCTTTTTTCGCGCGGCCACCAGTGTGTCCGGGCTATCTTCGTCGGGCTCAAATTCGATGCCTGCCAAACGCGCGATCGCTTCGCCGGGCATGTTGCAAACGAAGCGGACCTGAACTGCTAGCGGATGCATGTCGTCGGCAAGCTTCGCTGTAAGCAGCGCGTCTCCGCGCTCATCGGCTTCCGCCTTGGCCAACAGGCCGTTTAGCGTGCCAAGCATTTGGGTCCAAACCGGTACTGTTTGATTCTTGATATCCATCACACAATCTCCGTTTCAAATTGCAACGTAAAAGTGTGGAGGTAGAATTGCAAGGTGCATTTGTTGGCGATGGGGTGCTGCGGTCCAGTCGGCGATCATTGGGCCACCATCGCGAACCTAATCGCGAATTAGCGCGCGGAGGGCTTCAATGCGATCAGCCTCATGCACTGGCTTGTCCCAGCGGATGCGGTGAATGCGCGGGAAGCGCATAGCAAGGCCGGATTTGTGCCGCTTTGACGTATGCACGCTATCGAAGGCAACTTCGAACACCAGGCTGCGCTCCACTTCGCGCACCGGGCCAAAGCGGTTGAGAGTGGTTTGCCGCACCAGTCTGTCGAGCTTCTTCAACTCCGCATCGGTGAACCCGGAATAGGCTTTGCCGACGGGGAGTAGTTCTGCGCCGCCATCGGGGTCGCCATCCCAGCAGCCGAACGTGTAGTCGGAATAGAAGCTGGAGCGCTTGCCGCTGCCGCGCTGCGCATACATCAGCACGCAGTCGATCAGAAGTGGGTCGCGCTTCCATTTGTACCACAGGTGGGCCTTGCGCCCGGCAATGTATGGCGCGTCGCGGCGTTTCAGCATCAAGCCTTCGATCGCATCTTCGCGTGCGCCTTCGCGGATCTCGGCGAGGTGTGCAAAGTCGCGCGCCGCAACTATTTGCGAAAGGTCGAAATGCGTATCGGGTAGGCGCGAGATTATCGACTCCAACCGTTCGCGCCGCTGGGTCCATGCACACTCGCGCAGGTCATCCCCTTCCAGCAGCAAGATATCATAGAGCCGCACGAAGGCGGGTGCTTGCGTGAGCATTTTCTTCGACACGGTCTTGCGGCCTAAACGCTGCTGCAAAGCGTTGAAGCTGGCCGCGCCGCCCTGCTTGTCTTGGCCTGTTTCGCCGCCTTGCGTCGAGCCGCGCACGAGCAACTCGCCGTCCAGCACGGCGTCCATCGGCAGCACGTCGAGCAGTTCGGGGAAGGTCGCGGAGATATCGTCGCCGCTGCGGGAGTAGAGTCGCGTCTCGCCCGCTACTTTCACCAGCTGCACGCGGATGCCATCCCATTTCCATTCCGCGGCATAGTCGTCGAGGTTGACCTGTGCCTCTTCCAGCGGATGGGCGAGCATAAACGGGCGGAACATCGGGCGATTGCTGACATCCGGCGGATTGCCGCCGTCCGCGCCCCAGGCAAACAGCTCGGGATAGGGCGCATCGAGCGCATGCCAGTATTCCTCGACCTCTTCGACCGACACGCCGAAGGCCTGCGCAAACGCCGTTTTAGCGAGCCGGGCAGACACACCGATGCGCATCCCCCCGGTGGCAAACTTGATCAGGGCGAACCGCTCGTTTTCTTCCAGCCTGTCGAGCAGTTTGGGTAGTTCTGCGGGCGCGCTCTTGCGGGTGAGGCTACTGAGCGTCTCGACAATTTCGGTCAGGCTAGGCGAGTTTTTCTCGACCTGCGGATTGTTGGGCCACAACAGGCTCGCGGTCTCCGCAGTATCGCCGACAAAATCGCGGCTGAGCGACCACAACACCGGATCGACCCGTTCTTTCATCAAATTGCGGAAGGTGGTGGCTTTGACAGCGAGGAAATCAATCTCGCCGGTCAGTGCGGCCATGGCCCATCCGCGATCTGGGTCAGGCGTCTCGCGCAGATAGCGCGCGATCAGCATCAGCTTGCGGTTGCGGCTGGTGGTGTAGACGAGCGCTTCGAGCAGGGCGGCGAATTCTTCCATGTCAAAGCCGCTCGTCCTGAGCTTGTCGAAGGGCGTAAGGTGACCCGTCATACTTCGACAGGCTCAGCAAGAACGGGTTCCTTTGAGCCAATCTACTCATCCTCATCCTCGCGCCCGACCAAAGCGAGCGCGCGCGCTTTGCGTTGGCCCAGTTCGCACCAGCGCAGCAATGCCTCTTCGCGGCCATGGGTGATCCAGGTCTCTGTCGGGTTCACTTCCTCGATCGTGCGTGTCAGCTCGTTCCAGTCGGCATGGTCGGAGATAACCAGCGGTAGCTCAACGCCGCGTTGACGAGCGCGCTGGCGCACGCGCATCCATCCGCTGGCCATGGCGGTAATCGGTTCGGGCAGGCGGCGTGACCAGCGATCGTTGAGCGCGGAGGGCGGAGCGATGATGATGTGCCCGCGCATGTCGTCTTTCTCGGCATCGGCAACGAGCCGCAATTCGCCCAGATTTACGCCGTGCTCCCCATAAAGGCGGCACATTTTCTCCATCGCACCGTGGAGATAGATCGGCTGAGCGTGTCCGGCCGCGCGCAATTCCGCGATAACCCGCTGCGCCTTGCCCAGCGCATAGGCACCGACGAGAACGCATTGGTCCGGATGGTCGGCCAGCGCCCTAAGCAGCTTTGCCATTTCATCCTCGATTGGCGGATGCGTGAAGACGGGAAGGCCGAATGTCGCCTCGGTGATGAAGACATCGCAGGGCGTGACCTGGAACGGGGCGCAGGTTGGATCGGCGCGGCGCTTGTAATCCCCAGTGATGACCACCCGCTCGCCTGCATGCTCCAGCAAAATTTGCGCGCTGCCCAGCACGTGCCCGGCAGAGAAATACGTGGCCTTCACGCCGCCGGGCAGGCTGATCGTCTCGCCATACTGGACCGGCTTTGCCCCATCGCTGGTGTTGTAGCGCAGCTGCATGATCGCCAGCGTCTCGGGTGTCGCGAAGGTCTCGCCATGGCCGCCGCGCGCATGATCTGCGTGCCCGTGGGTGACGAGCGCGCGGTCCACCGCCCGTGCCGGATCGATCCAGCAATCCGCGGGGACGATTTGCACGCCCCACGGCTCGGGTCGAATCCAGGAGAAAGGTTCTGCCATCAGGACACCAACGAAAAGGGCGCGAATGGTATCCCCACTCGCGCCCCGCAACGTTCACTCACATAATCAGCTGTCGCTGTCGCCGCCCTTGTCAGGGGCGCCATCGCCGCCGCTGCTCGATGCTTCCGGCTTTGCCCCATCATCCTTTGGCGGAGTCTTGGGCGCGGCCTTCTTTGCGGCGGGCTTTTTCTTCGCCGGGGGCTTGCGTTTCGGCTTGGTTTTAGGCGGAGCAGGCGTGAGCTCGAAGCTCGGCTTGCCATCCTTGATGCTGACATGCACTTC
>JBCBDF010000016.1:0-16094 GCA_038529875.1 Pseudomonadota bacterium
GCCTGCATTTTGACCAGGCCAGAGCCGGGGACGACTATGGCCCATTTGACATTGTCCGCCTTCTTGCGGCCTTTGAGCACCTTGGCGGCGGCGCGCAGATCTTCGATTCGGCTGTTGGTGCAGCTGCCGATGAAGATGTTTTCGACCGGGATGTCGGTCATAGGTGTGCCGGGGGTGAGGCCCATGTAACCTAGGCTCTTTTGCGCGGCGACGCGCTTGCTCTCATCGGCAAAGCTGTCGGGTGCGGGCACCGTGCCGCCGATTGCGACAACATCCTCCGGGCTGGTGCCCCAGGTCACCGTCGGTTCGACCGTGCTGGCGTCGATGACGACGGACTTATCGAACTCGGCGCCCGGATCGGAATGGAGCGTACGCCAATAGGCGACCGCTTCGTCCCAATCTGACCCTTGCGGAGCCATCGAACGGCCTTTGAGATAAGCGAACACGGTATCATCCGGCGCGACCAGGCCAGCGCGCGCGCCCGCTTCGATGCTCATATTGCACACGGTCAGGCGCTGCTCGACGCTCATCTGCTCAAACACAGCTCCGCGATATTCGATCACATAGCCACTGCCGCCAGCCGCGCCGATTTCACCAATAATGTGTAAGATCAGATCCTTGGCGGTCACTCCTGCGGAGAGTTCCCCCTCGACACGAACTTCCATCGACTTAGATTTTTGCAGCAGCAGGGTCTGCGTCGCCAGCACATGCTCCACTTCGCTGGTGCCGATCCCGAAGGCGAGCGCGCCAAGCCCGCCATGGCTGGCCGTATGCGAGTCCCCGCATACAATTGTGGTGCCCGGCAGCGAAAAGCCCTGTTCGGGGCCGACCACATGGACGATGCCCTGTTCCGCGTCCGCGTCGCCGATATAGCGGATGCCGAATTCGGGCGCATTGCGCTCTAGCATTTCGAGCTGAGCGGCGCTTTGCGGATCGGCAATCGGAACCTTGCTGCCGCTCGCATCGCGGCGTGCGGTTGTGGGCAGGTTGTGATCGGGCACAGCCAATGTCAGCTCTGGACGACGCACTGGGCGACCGGCGATCCGCAGCGCTTCGAAGGCTTGCGGGCTGGTCACTTCGTGCACGAGATGGCGGTCGATGTAGATAATCGATGTTCCATCATCGCGCGTCTCAACAACATGCGCGTCCCAAATCTTGTCGTACAATGTGCGTGGTTTGCTGGCCATGACGGCTGGATTAGCGGCCTTGCTGCAACACTGGCAAGCTACATGATGATCAGCAGGCGGATAGTCATGGAAAAGACACCATTTCCTGCTTAACTTACAAATATGTCAGCAACGCCATTCGCCTTTCCGATCAAAGTCCTCCCCGAAGATATCGATTTCATGGGGCACGTTAACAATGCGCGCTACCTCAACTGGGTGCAGGATGCGGTGCTGGCGCATTGGAATAAGCTGGCCCCGGCAGAAGATGTCGCGAGCAAAGCGTGGGTCGCGCTGAAGCACGAGATTACCTATCGCCGCCCGGCTTTCCTCGAAGATGACGTGATCGCCAACACGGTGCTGGAGCGCTTCAACGGCGCGCGCGCATTCTATCGCACGGTAATCTCGCGCGGCGAGGAAGTGTTGGCAGAAGTGCAATCCTCCTGGTGCTGCATCGATGCCGAGACCCTGCGTCCGGCCAAGATCGGCGAGCACTTGCGCGAGTTCTTTCTTCCCGAAGGCGATTGATCGCGAGCCGCCGTGTGCATGCGGCGATGCATGTGCTGCAATTGCGCTAACCCTGTGAAACTGTATACGAAGCCGCAATGACATGGCCTGCGTATCTTCCCAGACATGAGCGCTGAATTCTCCCTACCTGGCCGCACGAGTCAGAAGATTATCGGCCTTGCACTGGCGGTGCTGATCGCGGGCAGCTGGCTAGGCCTGCACGCTTATTCCATGTTCGTGTTTGAGCTGAGTTGGGCGACATTGCCTCAGGCGCTCGCGATGGCGGCGGTACTGTGCTGGCTATCGGTGGGGGTCTTTATCGTCAGTCATGATGCGATGCATGGCACGCTTGCGCCGGGGCAGAAGCGGCTCAATTCCATGATCGGCGGTGTGCTGTTGTTTCTCTATGCCGGGTTCGCCTGGCGGCGCATGCGCGATGCACATTTCGAACATCACAAGCTGGCAGGCCATGCCGGCGATCCCGATTTTGATGAGAACCATCCTACCAGTTTCTGGCGCTGGTATGCCACGTTTTTCCGCCGCTATTTCAGCTGGCAGTCGCTATTATTCGTGCACACTATCGTGGGCATCTATCTGTTCGCGCTCGAAATTCCGTTCATGCAGATATTCTTGCTCTACGGCGTACCGGCGCTACTGTCCTCGCTGCAATTGTTCTATTTCGGGACCTACCGCCCACATCGCCACGCATCGGAAGACTTCCCGGACGACCATAATGCGCGCAGCGACCATTTCGGCACGCTCGCCAGTCTCGCCAGCTGTTTTCATTTCGGCTATCATCTGGAGCATCATCGCCGCCCGGACGTGCCATGGTGGGCGCTGCCGATAGCGAAAAAGGCGGGGATTGGTTTGGGAGCGACCGCATGAGCTGGCTCGAAGTGTTCCTGGTAGTAATGTCGGCGGTGATCGGCATGGAACTGTTCGCCTGGTACGCGCACAAATACATCATGCATGGCTGGGGTTGGGGGTGGCACCGCGACCATCATGAACCGCATGATGGGTATTTTGAAAAGAATGACCTGTTTGCGGTCGTCTTCGGCACGATCAATGCCGCGATGTATATCTATGGCTCGCTCTATTGGGATGCGCTGTGGTGGTTCGCGGTCGGCATTACCCTTTATGGTTTAATTTATGCTTTCATCCACGATGGCCTGGTTCATCAGCGATTCTTCCGCTGGGTCCCGAAAAAGGGATATGCCAAGCGGCTGGTTCAGGCGCATAAGCTACACCACGCGACAATCGGCAAGGAAGGCGGCGTGAGCTTCGGCTTCGTATTCGCACGCGATCCGGCCAAGCTGAAAGCGGAATTGAAGGCGCAGAAGGAAGCTGGAGTGGCCGTCGTGAGAGATAGCGCCGGGGCTTAGGCAGCAAGTCGCTCACTCATTGCGGGTCACGATCCATGTGCCCGCTATCACAAGCACCGCAATCGACACCCATACCCACGGCTCGCCCAGCGTGAGCCAAGTGACCACTGCGCCGGTCGCCATTGCGCCGACTGCCAACACCTTGGCGCGGCGGTTGATCGCCCGCCGTTCTCGCCAGTCGCGTATTTGCGGCCCCCAAGTGGGATGCTCGAGGATTTTCTGCTCCCACTTCGGGTTGCTGCGCGCAAAGCAGAACACCGCCAGCAGCAGGAACGGGACGGTCGGGAATATCGGCAGAAACGCCCCTATGGCACCCAGCCCAACGAACAGCAGTCCAGCGGCAAGGTAGAGCCGCCGCATGCCGTTATGCCGCAGCTAATCTGGCGGCATGTTCCTGGACCAAGGCGATCATATTGGGCACACCCTGAGTGCGGTTCGATGAGAGCTGGCTCTTGAGGTCAAACGGCGCGAGCGCCTCCGCCACATCCATTTGCGCGACTTCGCTCGCTCGCTTGTCTTGCACTGCGGCGATGACCAGCGCGACAATGCCTTTTGTGATCGCGGCATTGCTGTCCGCCAGAAAGTGCAACTGATCTGTCTGTTCAGTCGGATAGACCCACACCGCCGCCGAGCATCCGCGTACGAGCGTCGCGTCGGTTTTGAGCGCGTCGGGCATGTCTTCCAGCTCCCGGCCAAGCTCGATCAGCAGGCGGTAGCGCTCATCGCCTTCGAGGAATTCATATTCTTCAATAATGTCGGAAAGGGTTCGCATGGGCCGCTATGTAGGCGCACATTCGCGCATGTCCATTGTGGTATTCTATTCCGGTTTCTTGAGCAGGCGCTTTTTAGCCAGCTGGACGAAACCGTAGATGCCCAACACGACTGGGACCACGAGCAGGCCCAGCATCAGATCCTTGTCGAAACCGGGCAGCACCGACTTGAGCCCTACAAGGGCATAGCTGATGATCGCCAGCGCATAATAGCTGGCGGCAACGATCGAGAGCCCCTCAACCAATTGCTGCAGCCGTAATTGCATCCCGGCATTGCGATCCATCGAGCGCAGCAGCTGCGCGTTCTGGTTCTCGATCCGCGTTTCAATCCGCGCGCGCAACAGCGAGGCCAGTTGACCTGCGCGCTCGGCAAGCTCGCCCTGCCGCTTGGTCACGGCGGCGCAAAACCGGACTGCCGGGGCGAAGCGGCGCTGAGTGAAGTAATTGAGCGAAGCAAAGCCTTCGATCCGGCGACTTTCCAGCTCGCGCAGTCGCTCTGACACCAGGCTGCCATAGGCGGCGGTGGCGCTCATGCGGAAGCTTGCCTCGGTGATCCCGGCGTTTAGACTAACCGAGAGTTCCGAGATCTCCTGCATCAGGGCATCATCGCGTTCATCACCGCCAGCAATACGATGCGCCAGGTCCGTCAGCTGCTCCTCGGCATCGTTGAGTGTTGGCCAGATTTTCTGTGCCACCGGCAGGCCAAGCAGCGCGCGATTGCGATAATTACCAAGCTCCTGAAGGCGCTGGACGAGACGGGTGAGATCGGCTGGCTCCGTTCCGTTCGAGGCGATAATCATCGCACCAAAGCCATCGGGTTTGAGCCGGAAATCGGACCAGATGCGCGCCGATTTGCTAACATGGCAGGACACCAGCTCGTGCGTTTCGAATCCGGTTTGTGGGACCAGAGCGGCTGCGTCCTTTTCCTTGTCGACCACCAAGGCCCGCGTTGCCCGCAACACTGCGCCGGGCAGGCTTTCAACCCAGTCGATAGCGGCGGCAAGGTCGGCATGTTCGCGCGGGTTCAGGAATTCTTCGGCGGTGCCGCGATCCACGAACAGGCTGATCGTGGTGCCTTCGCTGTGGCGTTCCCACGTAAAGCCGATCCGCTCGCTTAAGCGACCGGCCCGGTGGGTGGAATTGCCTGACCCGTTGAGCGATCCAAACCGCGCCTCGATGGCGGCGCTCTCATCATCGCGCTCTTCGGGTTCGAGCAGGGCGACCCATTGCAGGTAGAGGCACGGGACGCACAGCATCTCCCACCGGCGGAGATGCATTTCCTTGACGACTTGATTGCGAAGCTCGTGTTGGCGCATGCGGTCCTAACGGCTGATACGAGAATTCAGTTCCTTAAGGGGATTTCTGGCCGTTGCAAATGAGATGGAATGCCGGGGGCTTAGAGTTCCACCCCGCTGGCGATCGCTTCGAGCTTTTTGATGCGCTCTTTCAGGTCGGCCATTTCGATCCGGGCTGCGCCAATCGACGCATTGCCTTCGATCTCGCGTCCGCCATTTTCGAGCCGCTCCAGTTCCGAGCGCTTCAGCTCGAGCCAGCCCTGCCAGCCTCGCAGCAAGGCAAAGGCGACGACGCAAAGACCCACCAGACAGGTTCCGGCAATTACGAGGTAGGGGTCGAAAAGTGTCTCGATCATTCGCTCATATCCTCCGTATTCTTCCCGAGCGCCGTGCCTTCACTGCGGCGCAAGCTTTCAATCTCATTCGCCAATTGCTTGGTTTTCTTGGCATCCGGCGTGTTCTCATCGGTCACAATGCGTTCGAGCACCTGCACGCGTTTGCGCAATTCATCGCGCTCGCGCTGCGCCTCGATCAAGGCCTCGCGATCCTCGTTTGCGATTTGCGTGTGCTGATTGTGCTGACGGTTGAAGCGCAGCACGCCCCACACAACGATGGCGACAATCGCAATGAGGACATAGCCGCCCATTATGCTTCCTCTCGTTTCGCTGGAGCGTCGCGCAATTGCTCGATCTCATCCTTGAGGTCTTGCGTGCGGTCGGTCGCAATGCGTTCCAGTACTCGGACGCGCTCTTCCAATTCGCTTTTGTGTGACACCTCCGCACGAGGCTTGTGCTTCTTACGGCGACGCAGCAGCAACCAGACACCACCTGCTCCAGCCACCAATGCCAACCCCACCATTTGTAGGGCGTCGATCACGAGAGGTGTGTCAGGACCGAACATCAGGCAGTCCCTTCATCCTTGCGACCTTCCAAGGCGCGTTCGCGGAGCGCATCGATTTCAGAACCCAGCGAGTAGCCACCGTCGGTCACAATTCGTTCGACATTGATTAGGCGATCCTTGACCGATCCCAGTTCGGCGCGAAGCTCAGCGTTTTCTTGCGTCAACAGAGTTATGCGTTGCTGTGCCTGCTCGCCCATGCCCGGTTTCAGGCTCTGGCCCCACATCCCTTCGAGTGGGTAGCCATGCTTGATCTTGAGCCTTGTGGTGTGGATCCAACCAGCGATTCCAGCAGCGCCCAAGGCGAGGCCAGCGCCAATGATCCAGGGCAGGTGGGGAAGCACGGTTTCTGCAGCTAGCATTACGCTTTCTCCTGGGAATTGATGTTGAGAGGTACGCCGCTGTCGGAAGCGGTTCTGCCAGGCTTGTCGCGAAGAGCCTCAATCTCGTCCGACAACGAGTACCCGCGGTCGGTCACGATCTTTTCGAGCACGATCATGCGATCCTGCATCATATCGATCTTCTCATTGAGTTCGCTGTTTTCAGCTTTCAGGCGCTTGGTTTCTGCAGAGTTTTCGGCGTTATCCTTTCTCTTGGACTTACCGCCCCACTCGTCTTCCAATTCGTATCCATGCTTTGCACGGATCCAGTTGTTGATCAGCCAACCGAGGGTCGAGATGGCGATAATCGTGATAACAAATCCAGGCCCACCCCAGTCCATCAAACCTTCTCCTGTGTACTTACGTTCAGCGGCACGCCGCTGTCGCTATGTTCGACTTCGCGGACATCCCGAAGGGCTTCGATCTGTGTCGCCACATCATAGCCTTTGTCGGTCACGATGCGTTCGAGAACCGCTACCCGGTCCTCAAGACGCTGCACCTGGCTTGAGTATTGCGCTGCCTTCTCGGCGGTCGCCTCCGCTGTCGTGCTAACCTGCATTGCTGCGACCTTTTCCTTATGCTTGGCCCATATGGCCACCATCGGAATGGTGCAGCCGAATATGATGGCAATTATCGGTATCAATTCACCAGGCAAGTTAGCCTCCCTTTGACTTGAGTTGTTTCCGCTGGATCAGCGCAGGCGCTCGATTTCGGCCGTAAGGCGCGGATTGCTGGTGACGTAGTGGGTTTCCACCTCGGCCAGGCGACGATCAATGTCGCGGAACTTGGCGCGGATTTCGCGCGCGGTCCGCTGCGGGCTCTGGCGAACGCCCTGCCAGTAACGCTGCTCTTCCTGATCGACGTAGAGATGCGGCGGCTTCTTGTTGAGCAGCAGCCCTGCGACAAAATATGCGGGGATCGTCACTCCTGCCAATCCGGTAAGGGTGAGCATGATGAGAATGAAGCGAACCCAGAACACATTGGTGCCGGTGTAATCCGCAATCCCCGAACACACGCCCATCAGTTTGGCATTGTGCTTGTCGCGGTACAATGTCGTGCGGGGGGTGTTCATTGTGGATTTCCTTTCTTCTCGGCCATCATGCGATCGAGTTCGCGAAGCTGTTGGTTGTCGGTTTCCTGATCGTGCATCAGGCGGCGTGTGCTGGGGGTGAACGATGGATCGTCACTCGCGACGAGCCGCTCAACCGTATCCATCCGCTCATCGAGGCGTTTGGCGAGCGAGTAGAGCTCCTCCAGTAGATCCTCATCATCGGTGGTGATCGTCGCCGCAGTCTTCCACCGGGTCATGTAGTGAAGGATGATCCAGGGTAGGGCTATGAAAAGCGTCATCACCACCAAAACGGGTTCAAAATCCATGGTCTTAGTCCTTCTTGCCGGCGCTATCTTTGCCCAGCGCCTTTTTCATCTGTTCCAGTTCATCATCGATCGCATCGGCGCCTTCCAGCGCGGCGATCTCATCGGATAGCGACGGAGTGCCGGACTGATCGGCAATTCCCATTGCCTCAGCGCGGCCCTCAGCAAAATCGACCCGGCGTTCCATCTGGTCAAACTTGGCCAGCGCATCGTCGGTGCGCTCCGTGCTCATCAATGTGCGCAGTTTAACACGATTTTCCGCGCTTTCGAGGCGGGCCGCAATCTGCGTCTGGCGGCTGCGTGCTTCGCGCAGGCGATGCTGCAACTTCTGAATGTCTTCCTCATAGGCCCGCAGCGCATCATCCAGAACGGCGATCTCGCCGCGCAGTTGCTCGCCCATATCGGCGGCTTTCTTTTTCTCGACCAGAGCCGCGCGGGCCAGGTCTTCGCGATCTTTCGACAGCGCCAGCTGAGCCTTTTCCGCCCAATCTGCTTCCAACCGTTCCAGCTTTACCACATGGCGGTTCATTTCCTTCTGATCGGCAATGGTGCGCGCCGCGCTTGCCCGCACCTCGACCAATGTCTCCTCCATTTCGAGGATGATCATACGGATCATCTTGGCCGGATCGTCAGCCTTATCGAGCATGTCGGTGAAATTGGCGGCGATGATATCGCGGGTGCGGCTGAAAATGCCCATAAAGGCTACTCCATCTAGAAAACTGTTGTCTCGCTCTACGCTATTACCATCATCATGGGAGCGGGCGCGAGAGGATTGTGGGTCAGGGCTGCGGCGCAGGCGCTCGATTTCGGCATCGAGGCGCGAGACCCGCTTGCCCGGCGGAATTTCGCCCATCTTCGGGGTACCTGTCGCCTTGGCTTCTGGCTCAAGCTTGGTCTCAGCCGACTTGGCGGAGGGGCGGGCCGGAGTATCGCTCGTCACAGATGCATCGGCATCTGCCGGGGTATCCGCACTGCGGGGACTGTCAGTGGCGGCTGAGCGCTCCGGCCCTAAACCAGTAGAAGAGGCGCGGGGGCGGTTCATGCGATCTCGATCACATGCGCATCGCCGTGTGGTGCAAAGGCGACCAGTGGCTCTGCCTGCATTTGGGTCGACAATGCGATCAATGCAGTCATCGCGGCGATGCTGGCGAGTGAGGCCTGGCCCAACTTGCTCTGAAAGAAGCTGCGATTATACATAGTGTAGTTCCTTTGCTTTGGCTCAGGTGAGAGTGTCACCGGTTTGCATTGTTCTTGTTCACTTATCAGCAAGCTGCGTGCCAAAACATTTAAGCCTATGAAATATATGGAAAACGCGTTTTTGTGCATTTTTCGACATGGCGGCTATTGCCAAACATTGGGAAATTTCACTATACGTTGGGAGTGGAGCGGGAAAATCAGTTCATTGGCCAATCTGGCGCCTTCCTCGATGCGGTCGAGCGAGCCAGTCGTGCCGCCCCTATGGACCGTCCGGTGCTGGTCATTGGTGAGCGCGGGACGGGCAAGGAGCTGATTGCCGAGCGTCTGCACCGCCTTTCTACCCGGTGGGGCGAGCCCTTGGTCACCATGAACTGTGCCGCATTGCCCGAAACCCTGATCGAGGCCGAGTTATTCGGTCACGAGGCCGGAGCATTCACAGGCGCTACCAAAGCGCGTGTGGGAAGGTTTGAAGAAGCCGACAAGGGCACGTTATTTCTCGACGAACTGGGTACTCTGTCGATGGGCGCGCAGGAACGCCTACTGCGCGCGGTCGAATATGGCGAGGTCACACGGATCGGATCATCGCGGCCCGTTCGGGTCGATGTGAGAATTGTTGCGGCGACCAATGACGATTTGCCCAATCTTGCGAAAACTGGCGACTTTCGCGCGGATTTGCTCGACCGGCTGAGCTTCGAGGTCATCACCTTGCCGCCATTGCGGGTGCGCGAGGGAGACGTTGCTGTCCTGGCAGAATATTTTGGGCGACGCATGGCGGCAGAGCTCGATTGGCATGGTTGGCCCGGATTCGCGCAGCATGTGATGCAGCAGATGGAAAACTATGCTTGGCCGGGCAATGTTCGCGAGTTGCGCAATGTGGTCGAGCGCGCGGTCTATCGCTGGGATGATCCGGAAACGCCAATTTCGCACGTGCAATTCGACCCGTTCGAAAGTCCATGGAAACCGGCAGCTCCGCCGCATCGCAAGGACGATACTCCACGCTCTGCTGCTGCGGGAGGCAACGGCGCCGAAACGCAGGGTCCCGCTGCGGCGGCGGAACTGGACGGCATCGACGACCTAAGGCTGGCGGTGGACGCGCATGAGCGCGCGATTGTCGAGCATGCACTGGGCAAGCATCGCTGGAACCAGCGGCAAACCGCAAAAGCGCTGGGCCTCAGCTACGATCAACTGCGCCATTGCATCAAGAAGCACGCGCTGATGGAAGAGCAGAGCGAATAGGTCGCGGGATCAGTCCGAGTTCCCGCGATAGTTATTGGGGTTCCAGCGATTGGTTTCAGTCATCTCGTTCCGCCCAGCATCGGTAAGCCAAGTCTGTAATCAGTGATAATTTGACCGAGCGGTCTGCATTAGTCTCTTGCCAAGCTCGCCATGCCCGCCTATCTGCCACCCATCCCGACATTGTCGAGACAACCTAAACGCTGGCGCCTTCGGGGGCCGGCCCGAAACGGGTTTGTCTCATACCATGTCTAAACTGGAGACCCGATGGCCGATCTGGCGCGCCTTTATGAAGTGATTGAACCCGAAGCCGAAGCGCTCGGGTTCGAGCTTGTGCGCGTGAAAATGATGCCATCGGAAGCTGGCGATGGCGGCGAAGCGCTGCAGATCATGGCGGAAGACCCGGCGACCGGGCAGCTGGTGATCGAGCAATGCGCCGAACTGAGCCGCCGTGTTTCGGATGCGATGGATTCATGCGAGGAAGCGGGCGAAACGCTGATCCAAGGCGCGTATCACCTCGAAGTCTCCTCCCCAGGGATTGACCGCCCGCTTACCCGCGCAAATGATTTCGCCAATTGGGCCGGGCACGAAGCGAAGATTTCGATGATCAAAGGGTTTGATGGCCCGCGCACATTACGCGGCTCGCTGATCGGGATCGAAGGTGATACAGTCGCCATTGAAGACGCGAAAGCGGGCGAAACCCGCGTTCCGCGCGACCAAATTCATTCGGCTAAGCTCATCCTTACAGATGCGCTGATCGCCGCAACCAAGCCACTCGACACGAGTGGTGCCGAAGACATTCTAGAAGAAGAGAAGGCAGACGACTGATGGCTAGTGCGATTTCCGCCAACAAGGCTGAATTGCTTGCAATCGCGAATGCGGTCGCATCGGAGAAGATGATCGACAAGAGCATCGTCATCGAGGCGATGGAAGAAGCGATCCAGAAGAGTGCGCGCAACCGCTACGGTGCGGAAAACGACATTCGTGCAAAGCTCGATCCGCAGACCGGTGACTTGACGCTGTGGCGTGTGGTCGAGGTGGTCGAGGAAGTCGAAGACTACTTCAAGCAGGTCGACCTGAAGCAGGGGCAGAAGCTGCAGGATGGCGCGGCCATCGGCGACTTTATCGTCGATCCGCTGCCGCCGGTCGATCTGGGACGCATCGATGCGCAGTCCGCCAAGCAGGTGATCTTCCAGAAGGTCCGCGATGCTGAGCGTGAGCGTCAGTTCGAAGAGTTCAAGGACCGCGCCGACGAAGTCATCACCGGCGTGATCAAGTCGGTCGAATTCGGGCACGTGATCGTCAACCTTGGCCGCGCAGAAGGCGTCATTCGCCGTGACCAGCAAATCCCGCGTGAAGCCGCCCGTGTTGGTGAGCGTGTCCGCGCGCTGATCACCAAGGTGGAGCGCAACAATCGCGGCCCGCAGATTTTCCTCAGCCGTGCCGCGCCCGATTTCATGCGCAAGCTGTTCGCGCAGGAAGTGCCTGAGATTTACGACGGCATTATCGAGATCAAGGCCGCTGCTCGCGATCCGGGCAGCCGCGCCAAGATCGGCGTGATCAGCCACGACAGCTCGATTGACCCGGTCGGTGCCTGCGTGGGTATGAAGGGTAGCCGCGTTCAGGCCGTCGTGCAGGAATTGCAGGGCGAGAAGATCGACATCATCCCGTGGAGTGATGACATTGCGACCTTCGTCGTGAACGCGCTGCAACCGGCAACTGTCGCCCGCGTTGTCCTCGACGAGGAAGAAGGTCGCATCGAAGTCGTCGTGCCGGATGACCAGCTGTCGCTGGCCATTGGTCGCCGCGGCCAAAACGTGCGCCTCGCCAGCCAACTCACCGGTCACCAGATCGACATCATGACCGAGGAAGAGGCGAGCGAGAAGCGCAGCAAGGAATTCGCCGAACGCTCCAAGATGTTCGAAGAGGAACTCGACGTCGACGAAACACTCTCGCAGCTGCTGGTTGCTGAAGGTTTCGCCGAGCTCGAAGAAGTTGCTTACGTGCCGCTGGAAGAACTGGCCGCGATCGAAGGCTTTGATGAAGAGCTGGGCGAAGAGCTGCAGAACCGCGCGAAAGAAGCGCTCGAACGTCAGGAAGAAACGCACCGCGTGGCTCGCCGCGAGCTGGGCGTCGAAGATGCGCTGGCAGAGATGCCGCACCTCAGCGAAGCGATGCTGGTCGTGCTGGGCAAGGACGGCATCAAGACGCTCGATGATCTGGCTGACCTCGCAACCGACGAACTGATCGCGAAGAAGCGCGAAGCGCCGCGTCGCCGCAACACTGCAGACGGTCCGCCAGTGCGTCGTCCGCAGCGTGAGCAAGACAAGGGCGGTGTGCTGGGTGAGTTTGGCCTCTCGGAAGAGCAAGGCAACGAGATCATCATGGCCGCCCGCGCGCACTGGTTTGAAGACGAAGACGGGGCAGCACCGGCTGCAACCGAAGCGACAACACAGGAGGCCGCGAATGCGGACTCCGACCAATGAGCGCGTAAGCTCCGACATCGCTGATGCCGGCGGGCAAGCCGGGAAAGGTCGAAGCGTTGCTTCCGGCTCGCAAGAGGGGTGCGCCGCTTCGGGCCATCGCGGCGGCGGTGGCAAGAAGAAGAACCGCAAGAATAAGCGTAACGACAAGGCTGCGCCTGAGCGCCGTTGCATCTTGACCAGCGACAATGCTCCGCAGGATAAGCTGCTACGCCTTGCTATATCTCCGCCTGATGCTGGCGGTATGTGCGACATCTTGCCTGACCCTTCGGCCAAGGCTCCCGGACGCGGAGCCTGGATTTCGCTCGACCGTGCCGCTCTTGAAGCGGCCATGGCGAATGGCCAGTTAAAGGGGGCACTGGCGCGCGGGTTTAAGGGAGAAAAGCTTTCCTACAGCGACGATTTGCCGCAGCAGATCGAAAATGCGCTGCGCCAGTCGCTGATGGACCGCCTCGGACTGGAGTTGCGCGCAGGGCAGCTTGTGATGGGCTCTGGCCGGATCGAGGATCAGGCCCGTGCTGGCTCTCTGCATATGTTGCTGCATGCCAGCGACAGCAGCGAAGATGGGCGCAAGAAACTGGATCAGGCCTGGCGCGTAGGGCGCGAGGCAGAGGGCAGCGGAGAGCGTGGGTCAGTCTTGCCACTGGACCGCGCGGCGCTGTCTGTGGCATTGGGCCGCGAGAATGTCGTTCACCTTGCTCTTCGCGGAGCGGGCGGGGCGGATCGCATGAACCGGGCGCTGTCCCGGCTTATGGCGTTTTCGGGGGCTGACCTGACCGGCTGCGAGGGCAGCACAGAACAATCAACCGGCGCGGCAAATCCGCCGCGCGGGGACGACATAGAAGAATACACGAAGGACTGACGAGCTAGAATGAGCGACGAAGAGAAAAAACCTGCCCGTAAACCGCTTGGCCTCAAGCGAGCGGTCGATGCTGGCGAGGTCAAGCAGACCTTCAGCCATGGCCGCACCAACAAGGTCGCGGTCGAGGTCAAGCGGCGCCGCAAGCTCGTAAAGCCGGGTGAGACGCCTGAGCCTGCACCAGCCCCGGCGCCCGCACGGGAACCGGTTGCGGAAGCGCCCGCGCCTGCACCGGCCAAGAAAGCGCCTGCCAAGAAGGCGGCTTCTGCCGAAACACCACAAGAGCGCGTGAAGCGGCTTGAGCGCGAGGCCGAAGAGCAGCGTTTGCAACTCGCCCAAGACGCCCGCAAGCGTGACGACAAGAAGGCGAAAGAGGCGGCCGAGAGCGAGAAGAAGCGCGCGGAAGAAAACCGCGAGCAGGAAAAGCTGGCTGAAAAGCAAGCCAAGCTTGATGCGGCTGACGAAGCCAAGGCCGCTGCTGACGCCGAAGCTGCTGCCGCAGATGCCAGCGCCGCTGCGGCTGCCGATGCGCCTGCTGCGAAGAAGGATGGAACACCAGCGCCAAGCGCTCGCAAGTTTACGCCGGTTGCCCGACCTGAGCCCAAGCGTCCCGAGAAGAAGAAAGAAGAGAAGAAGAAGCGCGGGGCAGAGCGTCCCGACAAGCGCCGTGCGGGCAAACTGACCGTTACCAAGGCGCTGAACGAGGATGAAGGGCGCCGCGCGCGTTCGCTCGCCGCGTTGAAGCGTGCGCGCGAGAAGGAACGCCGCGCCCAGGGTGGCCCATCCAAACCGCGCGAGAAGCAGGTTCGCGATGTGATCGTGCCTGAAGCCATCACCGTTGGCGAGCTTGCCAAGCGGATGGGTGAGAAGGGCGCTGACCTGGTCAAGGAGCTGTTCAATCTCGACATGATGGTCACCGTCAACCAGACCATCGACGCCGATACCGCAGAGCTGTTGGTCGATCAGTTCGGCCACAACATCCAGCGTGTGTCAGAGGCCGATGTCGATATCGATACGGCTGAGGATCAGGATCCGGAGGAGACGCTGAAGCCGCGTCCGCCGGTCGTCACGATTATGGGCCATGTCGATCACGGCAAGACCAGCCTGCTTGATGCACTGCGCGGAACCAAAGTCACCAAAGGTGAAGCGGGCGGGATCACACAGCACATTGGCAGCTACCAGATCACCACGAAGGGCTCTGGTAAGGACAAGGGCCAGAAGATCACCTTCCTCGACACTCCGGGCCACGCCGCATTCACCGAAATGCGCGCACGCGGCGCGAATGTGACCGATATCGTGGTGCTGGTTGTTGCGGCGGATGACGGCATTATGCCGCAGACGATCGAGGCGATCAATCACACCAAGGCGGCGGGCGTCCCGATGATCGTTGCGATCAACAAGATGGACAAGCCAGAGGCGAACCCGGACAATATCCGCAATCGCCTGCTCGAACATGAAGTGATCGTGGAAAGTCTCTCTGGCGATGTGCAGGACGTGGAAATCTCTGCGCTCAAGGGCGACGGGCTCGACGAGCTGCTCGAGAAGATCGCGCTGCAGGCCGAACTGCTTGAGCTCAAGGCGCGCCCGGATCGCGACGCGGAAGCTACCGTGATCGAGGCTCAGCTCGACAAGGGCCGCGGCCCGGTCGCTACTGTGCTGGTAACGCGCGGTACGCTGAAGCGTGGTGACACCTTCGTGGTCGGCACCGAGAGCGGCAAGGTTCGCGCGGTCGTCAACGACCAAGGCAAACAGATCAAGGAAGCTGGCCCATCCATGCCGGTTGAGGTTCTGGGCCTTGGCGGTGTGCCCTCGGCCGGTGACATGCTGACCGTGGTCGAAAACGAGCAACGCGCCCGCGAAGTCGCTGAATATCGTCAAGAGAAGGCGACCGAACAGCGCACCGCGCTCGCTCCGACCAGCTTCGATACGATGTTCAACAACCTCCAGAGCGAAGTCATCGAATTCCCCGTGCTGGTGAAAGCCGACGTGCAGGGATCCGTGGAAGCGATCAACAACGCGTTGCACAACCTTTCCAACGATCTGATCAAGGTCCGCGTGCTGCACGCAGGTGTTGGCGCGATCACGGAGAGCGACGTGACGCTGGCGGCGGCTTCCAATGCTCCGATCCTCGGCTTCAACGTGCGCCCGAATGCCAAGGCGCGCCAGTTGGTCGAGAAGGAAAAGGTGCGGATGATGTATTACGACGTCATCTATCACCTGACCGAAGATATCGCGAAGGAAATGGCCGGCGAGCTTGGTCCGGAAAAGATCGAGCACGTTGTTGGCCGTGCCGACATCAAAGAGGTCTTCAAGTCCGGAAAGAAGGACAAGGCGGCGGGTCTGCTCGTCACCGAAGGCGTCATTCGCAAGGGGCTGCATGCGCGGCTCACCCGCGAGGATGTCATCGTCTCGGCGACGACCATCGCTTCGCTGCGACGCTTCAAGGACGATGTGGACGAGGTCCGCTCAGGGTTGGAATGCGGCGTGGTGCTGGAAGACACCAACGATATCCAGCCGGGCGACAGCCTCGAGGTCTTTGAGGTCGAGGAGCGTG